>NZ_CANDNU010000008.1 GCF_947387495.1 Limosilactobacillus difficilis | reverse complement strand
GATTTGGTCATTAAACTAATTCTACCCGTTATGGGTTATTTTTTTAATTTATGTTGCACTTGAATTGTAAATTCTCAATATAAAAATAAGAGTTGGCAAGAAACCAACTCTTATAGTGTTGTTAAGAAATAAAGAACTCACACAAAGGAGATCTTTAGTCGCCGGGTTTCAAGGAATGATTGCCCAGCAAACATGATAGCTGGTATCGCACCGGCATGAGTTGATTAACTCATATCTATTTACCACATTTATATTATATCATTCTGCTGCAGTTGTTGCGGGAGATCTTTTTCAGGATTGGTGTGAGAATTGTAAATCTGGCCGTAAACGGGACTTATGTCACAGCCCCGCCTAATTTCTTTACTTTTGAGGACTACAGTGTTGATGAAATTGTGGCCATTGGTCGGCTGCAACTTCGCCATCAGGAAATTAAGTTTGATCAGCCAAGCACGGAAAAACGATATGCGCAGGCAATGACCGAACTCTACCAAAACACTAACGATCATAGTAATGGTCGGTGGATTCGTAACCGCAATGACGAACTGTTGCGGCAATTAGCCGTTGCCACGGCCAATAACCCTGACCATCCCTTGGACGAGATTTGGAGTGAGGATATCGAAAAAGCCTTTGGTGGCGGTGGTGACTCACGACCAGGGGACAAGCCAACGAACTTGCCGTCGAGTCAGACGCCGGATACTTTTGACTGGGGTAGCGACGACACGCTACCGTTGCTCAATGGTGATGAATTAAAATAGGGCGACCGGAATCATTTGGACAATTGGCCCGAAAATCCGTTTGCGAAGAAGTGATCAAACAAAACAGCTCGTCATCCTCTTTGGGACGGCGGGCTGCTTTGGTATGTTATGCCCTTCTACATCGGCTGGCCGGTCGAAATCTCAAAGCCGGCCGTGACGGGGATGTTTTCACCCGTGATGGCGCTGCCAGCTGCACTGGCCACGAAGTAGATCGCAGCAGCTACCTCTTCGGGTTCGATGATCCGGTGCAGGGGGCTGTGTTCAGCAAATTTTTGCTTGTCTTGGTGAAAGAGCGGGGTATTGGTTGGCCCCGGTGATACGGTATTGACCCGGATGTTGTTAGGCCCGTAGTCAACCGCCATCGCCCGGGTCAGGTTGATAATGGCACCTTTGGAGGCATTGTAGGCGGCCATCTTCCGGTCGCCGGCCATTCCGGAGACCGATGCGATGTTAACGATGCTGCCGTGTCCTTGCTTGATCATTGTTGGCAAAAAGGCTTTGCTGACCAGGAAAGTTCCCTTGACGTTGACGGCAAAGATTTGGTCCCAGTCTTCCTCACTGGTTTCGTGCACCGCGCCGTGAGCAGCGATGCCGGCGTTGTTCACCAGCGTATCCACTGACTGGAATTTGGCCAGCGTCGCTTGCTGTGCCCTAGCCACGTCAGCAGCTTTGCTGACGTCGGCGGCGACAAAACCGATCTGCTCAGACGAATAAGTAGCGCCCAACTTTTGGACTGCAACTATCCCTTTTTGTTCGTTGCGGCCGATTAACATGACGTTCCATTGATGCTGGAGAAAAGTTTCGGCGGCAGCGTAACCGATCCCGGAAGTCCCACCGGTAATAACAACTGTTGGCATTTTATCGAGTCCTTTCTTAACTGTTTGCGCCAACATTATGACATGTTCGTCGCGCTTTAGCTATTAATAATGCTTGGAGCAGTAAGGACATAGCAGATTCAACACGAAAAGCGATCGGCTTTACCCGGTCGCTTTTTGCTTGGTACTTATTTGAATTCTTCTTCCAGTTGCAAGAGATCACTCAAAAATTGATTGACCAGTTTCAGCTCGGCTGGGGAATACTTGGCGGTCAAGCGGTCGACAATTTCACATTTGATGGCTTGGTGCATCTGGTCGTGAATGGCCGCCAGCTCCCGTCCCTTGGCGGTCAGTACATAATAAATCTCCTTCTGATTGTCCGGGTGCTTCTCCGTTTGCACCAGGCCGGCCGTGGTCAGCTTCTTGGCGGCCCGGCTGATTCCGCCGCGGGTCACGTCCAGCTGTTCTGCCAGTTCGATTCCCGTCTGTTCTTGCTTTTCCAGGGCTGAGAGGATGTGAAAGGCCACGACGGAACACCGGCTTACCGCATCGCATAAGTCAGAATCGGTGAGGTGGGCCTGAATCCAGCGCTGTTCCCGGGAACCCTGGGCGTTGTTGTGCTCCATTCGCAGTCGCTGAATGGTTTGGAAAAGTTCACTTGTGTTTGCGCTGGCCATTGAATCAACTCCCATGTTGTCTTTAGAATTTAGCAGCCAGAGTCTTGGCGTCTGCCAGGGTTTGGTCCAAGATCGCCTGCCGTTGGTCACGGTGGGCGTCGGCACCTTCGATGAAGAGCTTGTCGACGTCGTTTACCCCGTAGAAGTTCAGCATCTTAGTGAGATAGAGGTCGCCCAGATCGCCCCGTGGGTCGCCGCCATCGCGGTGGTAGATACCGCCGGCCGCTTGGATGTGGAGGGCTTTTTTACCCTTGAGCAGGCCAACCGGACCTTCCGCGGTGTACTTGAAGGTCTTGTGAGCGACCGCGGTCAGGTCCAGGTACTGCTTCAGTTCCGCGGGAAGGAAGTGGTTGTACATCGGGTTGATGAAGACGTACTTGTCAGCCTTGATGAATTCAGTCAGCCAGCTTGCGTGGCGGTTGAGCAGCTGTTCTTCATCCGCGGTCAATTTTTCGCTGAACTTTTGCTTACGCCAGGCTTCCATCGTCTGGTCGTTCAACGGTGGCACGCCTTCCGGAGTATAGAGGTCGCGAATGATGACCTGGTCAGCCGGGTGGGCGGCCTTGTAGCTGTCGATGAATTGCTGGCCGACCGTCAGTGACAGACTGTTGTCGATATGGGGATGAGCTTGGATTACTAAGAGGGTTGGCATATGAATCAGACTCCTTTACTATTTTGTTGCTTGTCAACATTCTGTGCCATTATCTTACGGTGGATTTTGTTGCTTGTCAACATAATTAGCAAAAAATTAGCGAGTCCTTTGCTCGCTACTTGCAACTTAGCCAAACTTCTTATTCAACCAGTGGATGATGTCGGCCTCGACCCTGTCGGCATTTTTTTCGAATAGGATCTCATGACGCATATGTGGGTAGCGGCGGTAGGTCAGATCGCGAAAACCGGCCCGCTGCAAGGTCTTAATCGATCCCCAAACCTGTCGCGTGCTACCAGCGCAGGGGTCGTCGTGCCCGTTGAGAAAGAGTAACGGCACCGGCCGGGGACTGCGAAAATGGCGCAGCCGGCCCATGTCCTGCATCCCCTCGTAGAGATCGTTGTAGCCCTGGTTGGTGAAAGGAAAACCGCAGGCCTCATCGTGAATATAGGCCTGGACATCGCGGGGGTTGCGGCATAGCCAGTCAAAATCCGTCGCCGGGTGCTTGATCTGGTGATTATAGCCGCCGACGGTCAGCTGGTCCAGGAGGTGACTGGTTCCTTTTTCACCCTTTCGCCAAATCATCAGCTGGCTGATAGCTTTGCCGACGCGCCACAAAGGGTTGTAATAGGGAACTCCCGAGAAGATCAGTCCGTCAAAGTCCTGGTAATGCTGCAGATAACTGCGGATGATGATGGTCCCCATCGAATGGCCGAAGAGGACAACCTGCTGTCCCGGAAATTTGTCATGGACGACTCCGATATAGTGGTGGAGCTGGGCATTGAAGTTGTGCCAGCCCTTATGGCCAAAGTAGCCACGCTGATCAGCGGGGAGGTGATGGCCGTGACCGATCAGGTCGTAGCGGAGGTTGCTGTAGCCGTGATCTGCCAGGTCCTGGCAAAAGGCCCGGTAGCGGTCGCTATATTCCTGCATGCCGTGCACGAAAATCACGACTGTCCGCGAGTGTGGTGCTGTGAGAATCGACTCCATTTGTTTCTGCCGTCCTTTTTAATGATCTACGTCTATTATACGGGTTTGTAACTTGGCGAGAGCGCTTTAATTTGGAGAAGAACTCGCCAAAGCAGTTGTTTAGACGCGAGTATTCGGGCAGTTAGTGGATTTTAGCGCAGGTCTGTCGCTTCACCGTGATTTGGGATATAATGTAGTAGTTATTTCAGACTAATTGGGGGAATAGTTATGAAAAAATTGGTTTTGAGTTTGGCCCTAGCGGTGACAGCGCTGACGCTGGCAGCTTGTGGCAATAGCTCGCAAGGAGGCACTTCGTCGACGAGCAAGCAGCACAGTACCAAGCTGACGTCTAATTCGTCATCACAATCAGCGACGACGGGAACGCTGAATGCGGCGCATCTGACGCCAGCCCAAACGGCGGCCTTGGTGCTCTACTACGGGGATGCGCACATGCCGGGTGCGGATAGCAATGATTATTCGTCCCACATGGCCCGGAGCGGGCAGGGCGCGGTCGTCAAAATTTACGACAAGGACGCGGTGCCGAAGAAAGTCGGTCTGCTCTACAAGACCTACCCGGCCGGGGCGAGCCTGCTCTATTCGATGCAGCTGACCAACCCGACGAATAACGGTCACCTGGACTCGATCTATTACACGATTTCCGGCGACCAGTTCTATTTCTCTGACGGTGATGCCGGCTTGACCCATGAGGGCGTCACGACCAGCCAGATGGTGGCCTATGCCCAAAAACACGGCGGGGTCAGCCGGATCCTGAACGTAGCGAAGAACACGAAGGTTCAGGATTTGCGGGGCCAAAGCACCGCAAGCAACCAGGCGAACGCGAGCGGCGGCCTGACTACTCAGCAGCTGGGGACGCTAGTCGCCCTGTATGCCCAGCCGGACTGGTTTAAGGCTGGCGTGAAAAGCGATGCGATGTACTACGGCACTGACAAGAGTGGCTATAGTTTCGTAACGGCTAATGGGGATCCGACGAGCTGGGTTTACTTCAAGCAAAACGGCAATGACGTCACGATCAAGTATGTCCATCCCGAAGGTGACGAAACGGTGGCCGAAACACCACAGACAGTCAAGCATCTGACCGTGGATCGCTTGAAGGCGGACTACTACACGAATCAGTCGCAAAAGAACGAAGTGAACGGCTATGCGGACAAGTTGAAGCCGGAAAGCGAATATAACGACGACTAATAGAAAATGGCTGGTGCCGGGACGCGGCATCAGCCATTTTTGTATCTTTGAAGGCCATGGGAATTTGAACCAGCACAGAGTTTAATCGTCCTTCACCCGTTCGTTCAATTGCTGGGCTGCCGGGTCGACGTGCGGCAAGCGGCTCGCCACACCCCAGCGGAAGAAGAGGTAGGAGATAATGGCAATCACGATCATATCCCAGGGGTAATTGATGATTCCCCGGCCGCCAAAGCTCTTGCTGCCGAGGTAGGACATAAACGAAATGAAGACCATGTAGACGATCAGCCAGAGGGCGCTCTTGATCTGACCGCGCCACGGCCGGTGTTGATAGCGGATTTCGTAGTAGAGGTAGATCGGCAGACCGAGAGCGATCACGAAGATCACCTGGATGGTCGTCGGCCACATCGTCCAGTAAATGGCCAGGCTGGCGAGGATGAAGGCGACGGGCGCCAGCCAGGAAAGGTAGGCCGGAGCAAAAGGCCGCTTCAGGTTCGGCGCCATCTTGCGCAGCGAGATAACGATTACCGGGCCGGTCAGGTAGGCAATCAGGGTCGAGCCGGTGATCACGGTGGCCAGCAGCGACCAGTTCCGAAAGACGTTGACGATGATGATCGCCAGCAACAGATCAGCTACCATTGCAAAGCGGGGAACCATGTAGCGGCGGGCGAGCCGGCCAAGCCACTGGGGCATATGCTTGGTGCGCGTCATGGCGGCTAAGGCCCGGGATGCAGTGGCAACGAAAGCCACCCCGGTACCAAATGGCGAGACGAAGGCGTCGATGTAGAGCAGGATCGACAACCAGTTCAGGCCGAGGATGATGGCGATGTCGGCGAAAGGCGAAGTGAAGTTGATCCCGTGCCAACCGTCACGAGCCAGGGTCGTCGGGTTGACGGCGCCGATGAAGGCCACCTGGAGCAGGATGTAGATGGCGGCTGTGATGAGCATGGAGATGATTACCCCGCGTACGATGTTTTTGTGGGGGTGGATCATTTCACCGCCCATGTTGATGATGGTTTGGAAGGCGTCGTAGGACATGATGACTCCCGCGACGGCCGTGGCTTCGAAAATCGATTGGCTGCCATAGGGCATGAAGCCGCCCACGGCACTAGCGTGGAAGTTGCCTGGATGAAAGCCGCTGATGATAAGGGCCAGGATGGTCAGGGCCGGCAGGCCGATCTTAAAGAAGGAGATCAGGTTGGTGAAGCGGGTCATCAGCTTGACGGACCAGAAGTTGATGAGGGTAAAGACGATCATGAACAAGATCACGACGCCGATCCCACTGGTGGTCACCTGCCCATGGTGAAGAAAGCGGCTGGTCCAGTTGGCCCACGACCAGGGCCAGGAACTCATGTACTGGACGGAGGCAACGGCTTCCATCGGAACCAGGGTAATCAGGGAAATCCAGTTGGCCCAGGCAGCGACAAAACCAAGCAATTGGCCGTGACTATACTGCGCGTAGCGGGACATCCCCCCGCTTTCGGGAAACATGGCCCCTAGCTCAACGTAGTTCAGGGCAATGCTGATGATAATGACCGCCCCGAGGATCCAAGACAGGATGGCAGCGGGTCCGGCAACCTTGGCAGCAGTTCCCGCTCCGAAGAGCCAGCCGGAGCCGATCAAGGAGTTGAGAGCCAGCATGATACCGGAAAAAAGGGTGATTTTATGAATTGGTCGTTTCGCCATAAATGATCCTCCCAAGAGTGTGATAAATCTATTCTAGCACGCTGCTGGGGGTAGGGCTGGATGCTAGTTGGCGGCTTTGAAAATATTTCGGGCTGTTCGCGTATAAATAAAGGCCATAAAAAAACCTTCAGCGACTCAAAAATCTTGCTGAAGGTTTTGTTGGATTGGATCGGTTGATGGCTAGTACGTTGCTGCTTAGTTTGTGGCCCCTAACCATATTACCCAATCCGATCATATTAGTAGCGTGCTGTCATCCCTTCGCCGTCAAAGTGGTAGCGCTGACCGTCAATCGTCAGCCACTCATTCTTGGCCATCGTTCCATCGGCTTTCACGTACTGCCACATATCGTTGACACGATCGTACACAGCCCAATGATTATGTACGATTTGCCCATTTTCATCGAAGTAGTATTGGGTACAATGGCGGTCATTTTTAGCATCGGCTGGTGTCGGATAGGTGTAGTTCCAGCCGTCATGGGCCATCATGCTGCCATTAAAGTAATAGCGCTTGCCATTGATCGTCAGCCACTCATTCTTGGCCATCGTTCCATCAGCTTTTGCGTACTGCCACATGTTGTTGGCACGATCGTACACAGTCCAACGGTTGCGCACGATTTGTCCATCCTCGTCAAAGTAGTACTGAACACTATGGCGGCCGCGATCGGCATCGGCTGGTGTCGGATAGGTGTAGTTCCAGCCGTCATGGGCCATCATGCTGCCATTGAAATAATAGCGTTTGCCGTTGATCGTCAGCCACTCATTCTTGGCCATTGTTCCATCGGCTTTTTGGTACTGCCACATGTTGTTGACACGATCGTACAAAATCCAGTGGCCCGGCGTATTGGCTTGCTGGTTGTTGGAAGATTGGCCATTCCAGGCACCCGATGGTTCAAAATAGTAGTTGGTGCCGTTGATGTTGTGCCAGCCGGTCAACATCCAGGCATTCGTCGGGTCAAAGTAATACCAGGTATTGCCAAACTTTTGCCAGTTGGTCAATGCCCAGGCATTATTTTGGTCGAAATAATACCAATTGTTGTTAATCTTTTGCCAGCCCTTCAGCGCCCAGGAATTGTTCCAGTCGAAGTAGTACCAGTTACCGGCACCAGAGCGGAACCAGCCGCGATCGGCCCACGCGTTGGCGGGGTCAAAGTAATACCAATTGTTGTTAATACTTTGCCAGCCCTTCAGCGCCCAGGCGTTATTCCAGTCGAAGTAGTACCAATTGCCGGCACCGGAGCGGTACCAGCCGGTTTGCGCGTACCCATCATTATTGAAATAATACCAGTTATTGTTGATGTTTTGCCATTGATTGTAGACCCAATTGCCCTGACCGTCGGTGTAAGACCAGCCGTCGTTGAAGCGGGTCCACTGATAGCGGTTGACTTTCCAGGTGGTGATGTTATCGGACTGGGCGACTGCATCGGGCTGGTTCGTGGTGCTGGCGGCGGCCGGCTGGACACTTACGGCCTGATCCTGACTCTGACTAGGAGCTGCAGGGGCAGTAACTGCCTGATCCTGACTAGGTTGTGTTGTTGTCGCGGTCACGTTGTCAGCGAAGGCGGTTTGAGCGCCCAGGCCCATCAACAGTGTCATTGCTGCCACCGTTAGCGTTGCGGTGAGCCAGTTTTTTCCGGCCTTATAGAGCTTCTTATGTTCCTTAAACATTATCAATTTCCTCCAATAATAACCAAAATTGTGTTTTATCACGGCCTTTATTATACACGTTGTTGGCAGGATGGAATGAGTCTGATTGGTAAGTTTTGGCTCAGCTCCAATTCCACCGCGCTTGCCATAGCTTATTAACATATGAATCAATCATATCTAAGCATTTCACATCATGGCCAGAGTCGGCTACACTAAGTAAAAATCGATCAATGAGGTGATCAAATGTTTAAAAAAACTGGGTAGGGGCCAGCCCGCTTACGCCGTGCAGTGACGAAGAATGGCAGATTGCTCCGGGCAATTGTTGCTTTGTTGGCAACGCTGGTGATAGTTTGGGGCGTCCAATCAATTTATCGTATTCATGCCGCAAAGAACTATGTTGATTCAACTACTCCCACCTTCTTTTTCCATGGCTGGGGTAGTTCCTACCATGCTGAGCAGCACATGGCAAATGCGGCTCGCCGGGCAGGGGCGACGGACACGATCATCTGGGCGAATGTGGCCAAATCCGGCAAGGTGACGTTCCACGGGAACATTCCTCACGGTGCCCGCAACCCGATTATTGAGGTGAACTTCGCTGACAATAAAAACGGCAACTACCATCGCGACAGTGATTATGCTTATGACGTGGTAAATGCGGCTACGAAGAAATGGCATTTTAAGACGATGAACCTGGAAGGGCACTCGATGGGTAACCTTGATCTGATGTTTATGTTGCTGGACCACGGCAACTCAGCCAATCTGCCCCAGCTCAAGAAGCAGGTGAATATCGCCGGCCACTTTAACGGTGGTATTGGCTTTGGCTATCCGAAGGGCGGTACGACGCTAGCCAAAGATGGCCGGCCAAACAAAGAGGAGAAGAACTTTACCGAGTTGAAGAAACTGCGGGCTACGTATCCCCGCGGCACGAAGGTCTTGAACCTTTATGGTAACCTGGGGGATGGTACTAATTCTGATTCACAGGTACCGGTCAAGTCAGCCCAGACGCTGAAATACTTGGTTGGGCCGCGCGCGGCTTCCTATCAGGAACATGAATTTACTGGCCGGCGTGCTCAGCACAGTCGCCTGCACTCTAACCCGCAGGTCGACCGCGTCTTGATCAACTTCCTGTGGGGCAAATAGGATTCGCATCTGGCTGACGTTAAATGATCCCAAAATAATGAAAATGGCAGATAGTGTCGCTTGGTTTGCGCATTATCTGCCATTTTTGTGATCCCGCTTTTTCTCTGGACCTCGTGAGAGAATGATTATTTTCAAGGCTGTTTTTAACGAAAAGGGCCCGATATAATAAGCTTCACGATTAAAAAGATATTGTGAGGAGGAAAACTGATGTACTATGTTGAACTAGCTTTGGCCATTGTGATGGAACTGCTGGGCACCAATCTGATGAAACTGTCGAATGGTTTTAGCCGGCTCTGGTTTGCCCTGGGGACCTTTGTTGCTTATGGCTGCTGCTTCTTTTTCTTGTCACTGTCGCTGCGGGGCATCAAACTAAACGTGGCCTACGCCACTTGGGGTGGTGCGGGCATTGTCCTCGCCACCGTGGTTTCCTATTTCATCTTCCATGAAGGCGTGTCAGGTTTGCAATTGCTCGGGATCAGTTTGATTGTCGTCGGTGTTGTCCTGGCAAATGTTGCCGGTACTCACTAATCATCGTCACCTTAATTTCCTTGATATAACGCTGTTTTGCATAGTTTTAATAAATTACTAAAAAGATTAACAAATTATAAAGCTACAATTTAACTTATTGTAAATTATTAATTACTATGTATAATAAAATTGTAAGAAAAAATAATAAAGCGGTTCTGATAACCGAATTACCCTTTTAGTACTTACCAAGTTTTGAATAACTTAGTTAATAATACGATGCTATCAAGGAAAAATAACCGGATGATGACCGTCAAAATGGAGGACTGGAAACAACGTTTTGGTTTCCGCAAACTAACCGTCGGCCTGGCTTCCGTTTTATTGGCGGTGACCTTTATGGGAACGACGGCCATGGCAGATGACGCGACGCCAACCAGCAGTCTGCCGAGCATTGCCCAAAGCACGCAAACAACGGCGAGTACGGTAACTAGCGGGACCAGCACGGCTGTTGACATTGCGGTGAGTAATCCAAGTGAAGCCAGCGCTGAATCTGTTGCGGCCAGCAGTGCCACTAGCGCCGTGAGTAGTGCGGGCAGTGTGAATAGTGCAGCGAGTAGCGTGAATAGCATTGCGAGCGCCGCCGATTCAGCCGTGAACAGTGAATCCACTGCGGCGAGTGCAGATAGTGCCATAATGAGTTCCGCGGCTATGGCAACCGCTCCGTCTTCGGTCGCAACGATGCCGGAAAAGAGTCAAGTTAACACTGCTGGCACGATTCTCAATGACCAAATTCTGAAGGACAAGTACAACATCGACATCAATAACTTGGACGCCAAGAGTGTGCTGTTACTGGCTTCACTCTTCCACATCTTTGCCAACGAAGCGAACCTCGGCGCGGATGTCAATGGCAACATCGCGGTGGGCATTCTAAACAGCGGCATTGATTTCGGGACTCGCGGCGACTCGATTCACCTGTCAAAAGGCGACATCTACTACATCCAACAATTAGCGGCGGGGCTGCAATCAGGTTCCTTCCGCAACCCGGAATTTAACCACGTTGTCTTCGGCAAGGACGTTAACGTGGAGATCAAGGACGGCCAAGTGTACGTCAACGGAATGCTGATGCCGAATTTGAAACCGGAAGAAGTCTTTAAGGACGGTAATGCGACGACCTACATCGACTTTGGCGCGGTGTTCAGCCGTTTGCTGAAGGCTTCCAACTTCTACGCTGAACAAGGGACTTCGGCGGGCGTGATCATCGACATGAGCGACCAAAACAACCGCTTCATCGACGTCTCAAATGCGCAGGCAACTGACAACGTGATTTACGTGAACTTACCATACGAATACCTGGAACAACCGCAACCGATCAGGATCTACGGCTTGTCACAAAAGGCGGACGGACCAACCATCGTGATCAACGTGACGGGCTTACCGAGCGGGAACGCGACGATCAATATTCAAACGCAGACGCTACTGTACTACGGCGACGACCGGCAAAACCCGCTCGCCAATAGTGAGAGTCACGCCGTGCCGAACCACACTTTGTGGAACTTTGGCGACACCAAGGCGGAGATCAAGGTGACGAGTGGCCGCTTCATGGGTAGCGTCCTGGCGCCGAATGCGACCTTCACGGCTAACGTGAACGTCGATGGCGACATTATTGCCAACGTAGTTAACATTGCCGGCGGGGAATCCCACCGCTGGGACATTCACCCGGTAGACCCAACGCCGACACCGGACCCGACGCCAGATCCAGATCCAGACCCAACTCCGGATCCAGAACCGACGCCAGATCCAGACCCGGAACCAACTCCGGATCCAGATCCGGACCCGACACCGGAACCAGATCTGCCGTCTTCATCCGAAAGCACTGAAGAAGTGACTCCGCCAAGTTCTGCTGAAGAAACGACTCCACCGAGCGCAGCAGATGTACAGACACCGGTCAGTGACGCTGAAGGATCTTCTCCGGCCAGTGCCGCCAAAGTGGTAGAGACTGCCATGCCAGTGGACACTGCTACTAGCAGCGGCGCCGTTGCCAAGAGCGAGGTATCTGCAAAGGCCTTGCCGGCAACTGGGGCGGCCAAGAGTCACCTGGGCGTAGCCGCACTGGGGATCTTGCTGGCTCTGCAATCACTAGCTTTCCTACTGGTGGGCAGGAAAAAAGAAGAAGAGGAATAGGACAAAAAATGACATCCAGCTTGCCGTCAGCTGGGTGTCTGTTTTATTATGATAAAAATGCTAAACACTATTACTCTAGATCGATTAGGGGAGGCATCATTTATGCACATCAATTCTCGGCGGCTGACGTTCGATGCCGTCATGCTCGTCTTGCTCATCATCTGCTCACAGCTTTCGATTCCGCTGCCTGGGGTTCCGCTGACCCTACAAACCTTTGCGGTTGGGCTCATCGCGACCCTGTTACCGGTCACTGACACCTTGATTGTCATTGCCTTGTACATCGTCCTCGGCGGACTCGGCCTGCCCGTTTTCGCTAACTACACAGCGGGGCTAGGTGTGATTTACAGCGCGATGGGCGGTTACATCATCGGTTTTTTGCTGGAAGGGTTGATCATTAGCGCTCTTTTGCAATGGCGTGGTTTTTCCCGGCTCAATATCATGTGGACCAACCTGCTTGGGGCGGCAGTCCAATTACTGGTGGGGAGCGCTTGGCTGATGGCCTTTAACCACATCACCTTCATTCACGCATTGCTGATCGGTTTTGTGCCCTTCATCATTCCGGGATTGATCAAGATTTACTTGATCTATCTCGTCGCCTGGCGGTTGGCTAAAGTCGTTTCTTTCCAGACAAAATAGGGGCTCATCGCAAGTCAGTAACTCCGGCATGGCGCCGGAGTTTTTTATTTTCTGATCGAGGGAATGACGGTATAAATTATCTCATGCCCAATAAGTTAATAATATTATCGTTATACTGCTATCAAATGATCAAATAATAAAATATTTTTCTATCATAAAAGTGGTAAAATAATTGGTGTGAAGGGAGGCGAAAATCATCAGAAAATTTTATCAATGGTTACTACTGACAGTAGCAGTGCTTTGCTTGGCCGTTGCTGGCGTTTCACAAACGGCGATGGCTGCCGATGCCAACCCTGCTGCCAACGTTACGACTGTGCAAACACAGCAGCCAGCAACTAGCCAGCAGCCAGGTTCACAACCGGCAGCGCGGACGCAGCAGGCAACTTCGGCATCGTAAACGCCGACGGAGACTGCTAGTCAGCACCAGCCAGGAACCACGCCAGTCAGTGGGGAGACGAAGCAGGAACCCGATAGCCAGCAAACCGATGCTCACCAGCGGTTGACGTCCAGTTTTCGGGTAACTGCTGAGGACCTGGCCAGTCACCGGCAACTGTCGGCAAGCGATACGGTCAGCCAGTACACGCCGCTGCGGATTAATTTCTACTATGACTTTACGGGTCAGAACGTGGAACCGGGAGACTACTTTACCTTTAGTTTTTCACCTTCCTTACGGGCGTTAGGACCGACCCGGTTCACGACGAACCAAGGGGTGATTCAAATTAACGGCAACACTGGCCGCTTCACCTTCCAGGGTCACGGCGGAAGTGATGCTAACGGCTACTTCTACGTGACGAATCAAGTGAACGTGACGAAGACTTCCACGACCGTGCCGATTTACGTCAACGTGAATGAAACGGAGAAACTGCGGATCAACGCCAACTACGCACCAAATCCAGAGCAGGGGCCGACGGAAGTCCTGAGCAAGTATGCGATGAACAATAACTTGCAAAAAGGCAACATCCAATATGCCGTGCGGTTGAATGCCAGTGGCCAGGCCAGTTATTCCGATGCTATGGTGAGCGATCACTTGAACACGAAGGGTTTCACTTATGACAAGACGAGTTTTCAGATTCGCCAAGTTAAGTGGACTTGGAACGGTTCTGGTTGGGATAACCAAACGGTGCGGACCTTGAATCTGCAACCGACTTTCTCGGCGGATGACACGAGCTTTACGATTGATTTCGGCAATCTCATCCAACCGGGAACGGGTTACCTCATCTTGTATGATGTTTTGTACAAGGGTCAGCCGGTTAACCAGCTCAGCGCTGCGGACCGGCCGGCAACCGGGACGGTGATCAGCAACACCGTTGGTTTGACTGGGATGAACCACCAGACGATCACGAAGACCCAGACACTGGTCATCGTTGATTACGGCGGAACGGGCGACTTCCACAACTTCAAGGTAACGGTTACGAAGACCGGTGCCGACGGAGAACGGTTAGCTAACGCCACGTTCCAGTTCCTGCAGAACGGCCGGGTGGTTGCAACCGCGACAACCGATGCCAACGGTCAAGCTGTCTTCAGCGGTTTGCACTACGGCCATTACGTCCTGCACGAAAGCCAGGCGCCTGCTGGTTACAATCTGGCAGCTGATCGCGACGTGACGATCGACGCGGGAAGCGACCACAACTTGGCCCTGACTGTTCAGGATCGGCCGCAAACGACCAGTGCCACTGTACGTAAGGTTTGGCAGGACGCCGACAATCGGGATGGCATCCGGCCAACCGGTATCATGGTTTACCTGTTAGCCAATGGCAAGCTGGCACAAGCAGTGCTGCTGAACGATGCTAACAATTGGACAGCAACGGTCAGCTACTTACGTCGCTTTGATGCTAACGGCCGCGCCATTTGTTACGTTTGGGAGGAAGCTAATGTTCCAGCTGGCTACACGGCAACGGTTCATGGCGGTGTGATCATCAACACGCACACGCCGACGACGCCAGTTACTCCGGTGACGCCAGTCCAACCGGTGCAGCCAAGCAAGCCGGATCAACCGAACCAGCCAAGTCCGCACGATGAACCGGATCAGCCGAACGTGCCAACAACGCCGACGACACCAACGACGCCAACCAATCCGGTCACCCCGGTTCAGCCAGTTCAGCCTAGCCAACCGACGTCACCGCAACAGCCGGATCAACCGAACCAGCCGACGCCATTGACGCCGACAGCCCAACCGGCTAAGCCTGCCGCTTTGCAAAAGGCTGCTCAGCCTCAGCAGAGCCCACGACTACCACAGACGGGAAACCAGCACGATGAACTGGCGCTCGTCGCCTTGGGACTGCTGGTGCTCGTTGCGGCACCGCTGATGGTGATGCGAAAAGCTTAAGGACAAAAAACGGGGCTACGATATTGGTCCTAAAATAGCAAGATCCATTCGGACTTTGGCGAAAGTTCTGAATGGGTCTTTTGGTTTAAATTGCTTGAGCGGTGACGCTGCTTAAGGTTGAAAAATCAAAATAGATTAGATATCATTGTAAATGAAAAGAGAGCAACGAGAGGTACCTCGTTACTCTCAAACGCAGTTCAGGTGACTGGAGTTGAGCTAACCATTATGGTTAGCTTTTTTAATTATCACGTAAGCTTTGGCACAGTCGATAATTAACTGGCCGATTGCTACGATAACTATGGCGGCAGTAATTGCCACTCCTCCAGTCTTTTCCTAATTAACATGCCTTCCACCTCCACAGTTCAGATTATTTGAGAGGTGAATAGCCACATTAACTGCTAAGCCTGCGGTGAAGGGAGCGACCCATCACTTTCAGCCCGTTGATATTTATCATACGAACCAAAAAGGGCTTATGCCACAATCCCCATTTGAGGGGGCGACATAAGTCCTTTTAGGCTTCTTTACCCCAGTAGTAGCCCTGTTGCAGGATCGTTGGGTTGCCCGCAAATTCTTGGGCTAGCTGTTGGTTGGCGATGCCTTCGATCACAAAGTCGAGCTTGTGGGACGTCGCAAAATCAAGCCAGGATTGAATGAAGCTGCGCCGTGTTTTCTGATCCTCATTTTTGAAGGTGAACAGGGACAGCTTGATTCGCTTGATGGCGTTCAACTGCCGTGCAATGAAAGTGTAGCTGTTGCTGCCGGCGCAGACGTCATCGATAGCAATATCAAAGCCCATCTTTTTGAGTTTTTGGATCTGATTGTCGAGAAAGTCGACATCATGGATGGCTTTGCGCCGCTCGGTAATTTCAACAGCTACTTGCTGCTGGTAGGCTTGCCGGACATCATCCAGAAACGACCAGGTGCCCTCCAGGTTGAACTGGCAGGGTTCAAGGTTGATGTAGACGCGCCGTTCAGGATGGTGATAGAGAAAGTCATGAAGCGACTGACGGCTGATCTGGAGCCAACGGTCATTACCTTTATCCGTGATGAGGGTGTCGAGGTATTCCAGGCCCGGGAAGCGGTCCCCTTCGTCGCGCAACAGCATTTCGTAAGTGTTGATCTTGGCGTTCATGCCTGAGTCAACAGAAAAGATTGGTTGAAAGATATTGTAGAGTTTGTTTTTCATATAGTCACCTGTCTTGATTCCAAATTAGTTGACATAATTTATTTGAATCGTTGTTTACCATGCTGGTCAGTGACAATCCAGCCCCGGCCATTGTTTTTTACACCGTACAACATTTTGTCGGCCCGTTTCAAGGTCTGCTCCAACGGTTCATCGCTATTGCGAACCGTCAGACTGCAGGAGAAGCTGATTTTAATTTTTAATTTTTCCTTAGTCACGATGGTGGTGTGACCGAAGTAGTCTTCCAGCGACTGGACGACGTCGTACACTTCCTGGAGCGAGTGATTGGCAACAACGATCGAAAACTCTTCACCACCGAAACGGTAGACATAACCCTGGTTAGGAAAGGCGGTATGAATTCGGTTCATGAAGATCGTCGAGAAGTAGTTGAGGACTTCGTTGCCGACGAAGTGACCGTAGGTGTCATTGACACGTTTAAAGTGGTCGATATCTAGCGCCCCGATGACCACCGACTTGAAGTTGTCACGGTGTTCCAGCAGTGACACTTCCCGGTTCAGCGCTCGGTAATTCAGCAGACCAGTTAGATCATCACGTTCACTGTCGCGGCGCAGCGTCTTGAGTTTGCGGATATTGTAAGCTTCACTGACATGGCGGCGTTCTTCGATGAGGGCGATTACCAACAAGCCCACGGTTGCGGAGACGATGTGCACGAATGTGACACGATGCATAAACATCAGTGTTGCCACTTCAAAGACGGCTAGGCAAGCGAGGGCCATATAATAACGTACGCGTTGGTGAGGCGAATGCCACTTGGTCAGGAACCAGCAAATCGCCAGGAAGATAATTGATTCTAAAATACCATAAGCCCAGTAATTAAGCGGCCACCAGCGGGTGTAGGTTTCGACAAGTGCAACGAACAATGGGGTGATCCCCAGTAACCACCACCAGATTTTGTACTTGCGTTCCCGAAAAATCATGGTAATCGGTACCACGAGGGTGAAACTTACCTCTTGGAGGTTGAGAACCGACAATTGAATAAGACAGAATTCCTGCATGAGATAACTGACCACGATGGCTGGGGAAAGCAGCCAGCGCTTTGAAGGCGAGGAGTTATTGTAGGAAGTCCAGAAACGTTCAAAGTAAATTTGGCTCATGATCATGGAAGCCACAATGGCTGGGAAATAGATCACTGCCGCAAAAAGATGAAATAGCACCATTCATACATCCCTTTATTTCCTTTATATTAAGATAAACAAGACTAGTGTACTATGAACTTTTATTCATTTCCAGATAAGCTAACATTTTGGTAGAACGTTGGACAGCTGATATGACAAAATACTATTTTGTTGCAACCGCAAGCTAAACATGACTGGGGGGTTAAGTTCATGCGGAATTATCAAGATGACTACTTTGAAAAGGGCCACTGGTGGCTAAAAATCGTCCAGACCGTGGTCATGCTGTTAGCTTGGCTGGCCTTTTTCGTGCCGATTATTATTACTGGTGCTACCTACTGGGCTTATCGCAGTCATGGACGTCATGGCTACGATTTTTGGCATTACGCCGAAGGATTTGCCGAGCTGGATTTTTTGATGGTCTTTTTGACCTTTGCGGCGGGGATGATTGCCGTTTTCTGCCTAGCGATGAGTTTCATCCAGTGGCGACGCTCCAAAGGCTTGGTGAATACCTGGCCGATGTTTAACATCATTCAGAATCAGCAGAAGAGTCAGCGGGCCGAAGACTTTATGCAAGCGCGTTTTGGTAGCCAGGCCTTTCGTCAGCGGCAGCGCTTCTATACGGTCCAGCCCGACCAAAACCTGACGAAGAATCAGCTGAAGGCCATTGTCAATGGTCGCGACCAAGGCGGTGATTCTCATGGTGTCTAATATCTTTGATTCGGTTTTCCACGTCAATTCGCCATTGATGATTGCCCTGGTGATCATCAACGTCATCCTGTGCCTCTACCCGATTTTAGGGGCGATGTTTTGGTTCTTCGGCGCGTTATCCTACACGATTTTTCGCCACGATGAGGAATTGAAGACGGCACCCAAACTGATCCACGAACCGTTCATCACGATCATGATTCCGGTCCATAACGAGGAAGTGGTGATTCGGCAGACGCTTACTTTTTTGCTGACCGAGCTGCACTACCATAATTATGAAATCCTCGTGATGGATGACGGGAGCACCGACCGAACGCCGGAAATTCTGCGAGAAATGGCGGCCAAGTACCCACGCTTGCGGGTGATCCGCATCGAAAAGAACCAGGGCAAGGCCCATGCCTTCAACATCGGCATCTTCTTTGCCAAGGGCGATTACATCTTGAGTAATGATGCTGACACGATTCCCGAGCCGGACGCCCTGACGAAGTATATGTGGTACTTTACCAGTCCGCGGGGGATTAACTACGCCGCGATTACGGCCAACATGGATGTCTACAACCGCTCGACGTTGCTGGGTAAGTCCCAGACCGTGGAATTCTCCAGTATCGTCGGGATTATCAAACGCAGCCAAACGGCGATCAATAACACGATGTACGCCTACAGTGGCGCCAACACGATGTATCGGCGCGACTTTCTGATCGATGTCGGCGGTTTCCGCCAAGACCGGGCGACAGAAGACATCAGCATCGCCTGGGACCACACCTTTATGAACGTAACGCCAAAGTTCGCGCCCGACATCGTCTTTCACATGAACGTGCCCGAGACAGTCGGCGACCTTTATAAGCAACGGCGGCGGTGGGCCCAGGGTGGCAGCGAAGTTTGGCTGACAAACTTCTGGAAGATCATGCGCCATCCATGGCGGCATCGTTTTGTACTGCCGATGCTGGCCGACACCACTTTGTCGATTATCTGGTCCTTTTTCTTCGTCATTACGACGCTGATCTTTATCGCGACGATGGTGGCCTATGCCGTTTCAGGAAACTGGGAACGGGTCTGGCATGGCTTCGTGATGAGCATGATCTTTGTCAATTTTCAGCTGATCGCCGGGATCATTCAGGTCTTGGCAGCGCTGATCCTCGACTTTAACGGAGCCAAGCTGAAGTACTTGCTGTTCTCGCCGCTTTACCTGCTGGTTACCTGGCTGATGAATCCGATCACGATCATTACGACTTTCCCGCAGGCGGTCAAAGCGGTCATGGGCCACGGCAGCGGCAAATGGGTCAGTCCAGTCAGGAGGGGTGAGTTGCATGGCTGATTTAAGAATTTTTCTTTGGCGAATCTTTGTTGGCTTCACCCTCCTTTGTCTGGCCTTTTGTGTCGAGGCCTGCCTACGTTACCGCCACAAGCGGGGCATTGATGATGAGGCGGGGTTCAGCAAGCGTTACGAATATTTTGGCCAGCCGGTGCGTGACCAGAAAGACCAGCTCTACGGCTATGAGTTGTTGCTGCGGGAATTCAACCGGCAGACGCGGCAGTGGCAGCTGCCCCACAACGTGGTGGATTTCCCACTCAGCAAAATGGTAACGACGATCCAGCACTATGCTGACAAGTTGGCTGAGCCCATTCACACCCTGGCCCTCAACATGACGGTGAGTCAGCTGATCGATTTTCGTTCCCGCTACTTCTTCAGTTGGGTTCAAGGGTTGATCGGCGATACCCATTTAACGGTGGAAATCGGGGCGGAGGATATCGTCAAAGCCGGCTTTTTCCGGCGGCGACAGTTACTGCGTGTGTTGCGGGCCATGCAGGGGTCGAAGATCAGCTTCACCTTGGAAAACATCGACTCTTCGCGCAAGATCTATGTCCTGTTACGGCAGTTTTTACCCTACGTGGATTACGCGAAGGTTAACATTCGTTCCTTCAAGAAGTCACCAAGCCACTGGATTGACATCACCCTGGCCCAGTGGCAACGCTATGCCCAGCAGTTCAACGTTACGGTGACAGCCAGCCGAGTTGAGATGCCGGAACAGATCCACCTGCTGAACCGGCTGCACATCGGTTTGCGGCAGGGCTATGCCTATGGCCAACCGCGTCAGTTGCCCAAAAAGCATTAGCTGAGCACTGGCTGGCGGCGGGGGTCATGCATGAGAGTTATGGCTGCGGATCTGTTTTAGGCATTTCACATTGTGACTCCTTTTCTTCTATAATGAAACAAGTTGAGTTAACTGATGACCGATATAGGAGGCAATGGACATGAAGAAAGCTTTCCTTGTTAAAAAGGGTGATATTGAGATTCGCGATGTCGACAAGCCGACCTTGCAGAAAGACGACGATGTCATTTTGAAACTGGTGCGGGCCAGCGTTTGCGGGTCTGACCTCTGGTTCTACCGGGGTATCGACTCTTCATCCAGTGATAATAGTGGGCACGAGTGTATCGGGATCGTTGAAGAAACCGGGAGTGTCATCACGACGGTAAAGAAGGGTGACTTTGTCATCGCCCCATTTACCCATGGCTGCGGGCATTGTGCTGCCTGCCGGGCTGGTTTTGATGGTAACTGCCAGTCCTATCAAGATATTTGGTCTAGTGACTGCCAGGCCGAATACGTTCGCTACCAGCACGCTCAGTGGGCCCTGGTTAAGGTGCCAGGTCAGCCAGAAGACTACAGCGATGGGATGTTGGCATCCTTGCAGACCTTATCGGACGTGATGCCGACTGGCTACCATGCTGCCCGGACGGCTAACGTCCAGCAGGGGGACACGGTTGCAGTGATCGGTGATGGTGCCGTGGGTCTCTGTGCTGTCATTGCGGTCAAGCTGCGTGGTGCTAAGCAGATCATTTTGCTGAGTCACCACGAAGACCGGGCACAGCTGGGGCGTGAATTCGGAGCAACCGACATTGTTGAAGAACGCGGGGATGACGCTGTCAAAAAGGTCATGGCATTGACCCATGGCGATGGTGTCGATGCGGCTCTGGAGTGTGTTGGGGCCCGGCAACCGATGGAGCAGGCTCTGCAGATGGTTCGGCCAGGGGCCACCATCGGACGGGTTGGTGTACCCCACGATGAGCAGTTTGACCTGGGAGTTTCCTGGGCCAACAACACCAGCATCGCCGGCGGGACGGCAGCTGTGACGACTTATGACAAGGGCGTTCTGCTGAAGGCGGTTCTCGATGGCGAGATCAACCCTGGCAAGGTCTTCACGAAGTCATACAAGTTTGATGATGTTGCCCAGGCCTACGCGGACATGGACCAGCGGAAGACGATCAAGTCCTTGCTGACCTTCTAATAATGAAATAAGCAAAGCTCCCTTACAGGGGAGCTTTTTTGATAGAAAAGCTAAAAGCCTAAGCTGACTGTGCTTCAGAGAACGGAGCGCGGAACAGCTTAGGCTTATTTTTTTTAGCGATTATTGGCGAGGTGACAGTTGTTAATGGTTATGGCGTGAGGTTGGTTTGTACGCCGGTTCTTTAGCGCGGTCTTGGTCGACACGGTTTGATTGGTTTGCCATTTTGGCCGTTACAATGGCCACTTATAAGGAAGCGCTACCATTAATCCTTTAATATCATAGAACTGAGGAGGTGACAGAATGGCTCACGAATCAAACCAAGCGCGCTTGCTCAACTATTTAGTTAACAAACGCGGTTACTCTTCGGCAAAGGAGATCGCTTCGGCAATCCACGTATCTCCTAAAACCGTTTATCGCATAATTAAACACATCAATGCTCAAAATGAGGAGCAGCAATTAATCCAATCACAACGCGGGTTGGGTTATTCACTGAATTATGCGGCTTATCTGGCTCAACATCCAGAGCTAAACCGATCGCGACAACAACACGTTGGTGAGTTCACTTCAGTCGAACGCCGGTCACATATTTTGCGGCAGCTGCTAGTTACGGCACCCGAAAAACACGCACTGAACGATATTTTTGGCAAATTTTACCTTAGTGAATCGGTGATTTCCAGCGATATTCGCATCATTCGGCAGATGATTGGGCAGTACGGCCTGAAACTAAACCGTCGCAATGATTATTTATGGATCACTGGTGACGAACAAGACATTCGGACAGTCATTAACGATTTGATGATTAGTGATGATGATATCAGCATCAGCCATTTCTTAAAGAGCAACGAACATATTCACCAGTCCGATGCTTCTTTTATTACGCGGCAGATCAACTACATCGAGGAAAAACTGGCTTCGAGCATTCCCTATCCCTATGACGTCAACCTCTTTTCGCACCTCTATATCTTGGTGGAACGCTATCACCAGGTGGGCACCTTAGTGGCGCACCAGAATGTCAACCAGGAGGTCCTGGAGCACTTGTATCCAAAAATTATCAAAGTGCTTCAACAGGTGATCGCTAACATCAGCAAATACCTGCAAACTCAAATTCCCATGTCCGAAGCCTATAACCTTTACCAGTATTTGAGCGCTTCGCGTCTGGAAAATCAGCAGGTGGTCACGATGCTGGAGGATGATTCTGCTTCGCCATTGGATAAGCAAGTAACGCGCTTTTTGATTGATACTGTATCGGCCGATGAACGGATTGAGAACATCGACAAAAAGGCACTGAATGGGATGTTGGTGAAGCACATTCGGCCGATGCTGAACCGTCTTTCTCACAACATCAAGATCAAAAATGCCTTGTTGAACCAGGTCAAGCTGGAGTATCCCGAGTTATTCAGTACGGTTCAGCTGGCCACTAACCAGGCCAGCCGGCGCTTTCACCTGCGCCCCATCAACGAGGATGAGGTGGGTTTTATTACCGTCTATTTTGCCCAGGCAATTGAGCAAGTTCATCACAACATTAATACCCTTGTCGTTTGCACGACGGGATTGGGGACAGCCCAATTACTGAAAACTAAGATCAGCAATCGCTTTCCAATGTTGAACATCGTCCAAACAACTTCTGCTGATAAGGTCCTTAAGGTGCTACAGGAGCGCCATGACATCCAATTGATTGTCTCCACACTAAAGTTACCTGCTTTGGATACTGTTCATGAGCTGGTCGTCAGCGCCCTATTTACAAATAAGGACCAGGAACGGTTGGGAACGGTCATCAATCAGATCCACGGTATCAATTAGCGAGAAAATGGCAATTGCAATGGCCATTTGGCTGTAAGCGCTATTGTAAAGTTCCAATACAATAAAGTTGTAGTTGAGAAGGAACAACAATTGATAACCCCTTGAGGGTTGCTGCAGCACTTGCTCTTCTTGACTATCGATGAAGAATTTCCTGAATATTTGGGAAGAAAGGTTTCTTCATGGAAAAGAAAATTTGGTGGGAACACTATCATGCTGGTGATCGCGAAATCCTTCTTCAAGCAATCGGACAGGATTTACAGCGTGAGCAAGCGATTCAAGATGTCCAACGATTTGTAACCGAAGCTAACGAACGAGAGAGGCTTGGTTCGACGGTCGTTGCACCGCACTTGGCAATCCCCCACGTTTGTTCGATCAATATTAACAAAGCAATGATCATCTTTATAAAGTTGGCAGAACCGGTAACTGACTGGGATGAGGACCATCATTCTATCGAGCGGTTAATTTTAACCATTTTACCGCAGCCGATTCCGCCCGCTGCTCAAAAACAATGTGAGCATTTTTTTGCCAGCTTAGGTCGTCATAGCGTTTTGCAAATGGCGAATGAGGGAAACCGAGAAGAGATTAGTAAATTGATGAAAGAAAAGAAGTGATGAGAGTGATAGATGAAGCAAAGGCTACTAAGCTAGTCAGCATTTTACCGGTCTTTGATATTGATGCCAATACCAAGGACGAGGCGTTGACACAAATGATCGCGGCATTGGCTGAGAAGTCGTACATTACCGATCCAAAGAAATTCAAGGAAGATATTTACCGCCGCGAAGATGAAATGGCCACCTATATCGGTCATGGTATCGGCTTGCCGCATTCACAGAGCCAATATGTAACTCATTCAACGGTGGTGGTTGGCAGATTACGGCAACCAATCGTGTGGAGCGATGACAACCAAGTGCAATTGATCTTTATGATCGCGGTGCCGCGGGAAGCGCGAGGTAACCTTCATTTGAAGATCCTGGCTAATTTGTCGCGGATGTTAATTCATGATGACTTCAGAGAGAAGTTAGCAACTGCTTCGGCAGATGAAGTTGTTGAGATGATGGATCAACACATGTTGAGAGGTGAAAACAATGGCTAAGAAGAAAAAAGGCAATGGAGTTTGGGCTGTTGTTCAGAAACATTTGATGACAGCTACTGGCTATATGATTCCCTTTGTTGTTGCTGGTGGGGTGATTTACGCCGTTTCAGTTATGATGACTGGTCAAGCAGCCGCTCCGAAACCTTCTGATGGTTGGATTTATCAGATTAGTTTAATCGGTAGCGCTGGTTTGGCACTGTTTATTCCAGCCTTGGGTGGCTACCTTGCTTATAGCATGGTTGGCCGGGCTGGGATTGGCCCGGGCTTCATTACAGCCTACTTGGCGGTACAAATTCATACGGGATTTATTGGTGGCATTCTTGGTGGCCTGTTTGCCGGCTGGACAGTGATGTTGCTAAAGAAAATACCGATTTCTGAGCACTACAAAGTGTTAGGTAGTATTTTCCTCTACCCATTACTGGGAACTTTAATTCCGGCATGTATCATCCTGTTTGTTATCGGAACCCCGGTTGCTTCATTCATGACTTGGATGACGCATACATTAAAGACGATGGGCGGTATGGCCCGGGCACCGCTTGGCGCGATTATGGGTGCCATGATCGGGGTCGACATGGGTGGTCCAATCAACAAGGTCGCATGTACTTTTGCGCAAACCCAGGTTAATACCCTGCCATTCTTGATGGGAATCATGGGTCCTGCAGTTGCTACACCACCAATTGGCTTAGGCATTGCCACGCTGCTTTTCCGGAAGAAATTCTCACCGGAAGAACGTGATAGTGGTATCGCTGCCATTCTAATGGGCTGCTGTGGGATTACGGAAGGTGCGATCCCGTTTGCGACAGCCGACCCACTACGGGTTATTCCGGCTAACACGATTGGCTCCTGTGTTGCTGGTGCATTTGCTGCCTTTATGGGCGTTGTGAGTCATGCTCCTTGGGGTGGACTTATCACCTTGCCAGTTGTCGGTGGACGTCTTTGGTACGTTGTAGCTGTTTTGTTAGGTTCCTTAGTAACGGCTGTCATCCTTGGCTTCATCAAGAAGGACTATGTTCCTGAAAAGCAGTCTAACGATAGCAGCGACGACTTAAACCTTGATATTGAAACGATGTAAATGCAATTTGAATTAATGATTTCGGGAGATGATCTCATGAAAATTGTCGGTATTACTTCTTGCCCGAGTGGGGTAGCTCACACTTACATGGCTGCTGAAGCAGTTGAAACGGCATGTAAAAAGGCTGGTGTCGACGTCAAAATTGAGACGCAAGGATCTGGTGGGACTGAGAACACATTGACTGCTGATGATATTAAGGACGCTGACTTTGTGGTTTTGTCTACGGATACGGACCTTTCAGGGCTGGATCGTTTTAAAGGGAAGAAAGCTGTCAAATTAAGCACTACGCAGATGATTGCTAATTCAGATGCCCTGGTGAAGAAACTCCAGTCGATGGTCGGTTAAGCGGAGTGCCGATCGGTTTAAAAGTTGTAATTAAATTTGAATTATAAAAACAGATTGGAAAGAAAGAGAGTAAGAATTATGACTGAAACGAATGATTTATCAATTAAGCAAACCGTTACCAGCATGTTGAAACTTCAGGAACAGGGACGTCACTCAACCCTGATTGGCATTGGACCAATGTCACCAAACCTGCTCCAAGCCACCTTTGAACTGGGACGCGACTATGACTTCCCGTTGCTGTTTATTGCGAGCCGGAACCAGGTCGACAAAGATGACCTCGGCGGTGGTTACGTCAACGGCTGGAACCAAAAGACCTTCGTTCGTGACCTCAAGGCAGCCGCTGACAAGGCTAACTTCAAGGGCCTCTATTATGTTTGCCGGGACCACGGTGGCCCATGGCAACGTGACGAGGAACGGAATGCTCACCTGCCGGTTGACGAAGCCATGGAAAAGGCGAAGGAATCATACCTTGAAGACATCAAGTGCGGTTTTGACTTATTGATGATCGACCCGACCAAGAACCCGTACGAAATGGGTAAGGTCATCGACATGGACAAGAACCTGAAGTGGACCTTTGATCTGATTCAATACTGTGAAGAACAGCGTAAGAAGCTGGGGATGCCCGAAATTGGCTACGAAGTGGGGACCGAAGAGACAAATGGTGGCCTGACCACGACGGAACGTTACGAAACCTTCATTCAAAAACTGAAGGCCAAGCTGGATGAAAACAACCTGCCAATGCCAACCTTCATCGTTGGACAAACCGGGACCCTGACCCGGCTGGGCGAACAAGTGGGTCACTGGAACCTGAAGAACACCCTCAAACTGACGACGATGGCTAAGAAGTATGGTGTTGGTCTGAAGGAACACAACGCCGACTACATGACTGACTACCAGCTGTTGCTCCACAATCCAGCTAACATCACGGCTTCCAACGTTGCTCCACAATACGGAACCGCTGAAACAGAAGCCTACGTCACCCTCTACAACGTTGAACAGCGTCTGCACGAAGACGGCTTAGTTGATGACCCGTCCAACCTGAAGCCAGTTCTGGTTGACCGTGCTGTCCGGACCGAACGTTGGCGCAAGTGGATGGAAGGCGACGACGTCAACCTGAGTGTTGAAGACGTGCTGAAGAGTGACAAGCTGAAGGGCGAAATCCTCCACCTTGGTGGTCACTATGCCTTTAATAACCCAGATGTTCAGAAAGAAATTGCCAAGATGACGAAGAACCTGGAAGACAATAACATTGATGTTCACGGCTTCGTCGTTGAATCAATCAAGCGGCCAATCCGGCAGTACATCCAAGCGCTGAACTTGACCGGTTTGACCACGGCCGTTCGGAAGCTGAACAACAAGTAAACAATCTAAAAACATCTCCTCCTTTATAAGGTGTACATCAAAACTCCGCCGGGCAATCGCAGCCTGACGGAGTTTTTGGTAATAATTCTCAAAATTAATTTTTCAGGCCTTAAAAATGGATAGCTGCAAATAATAACCCCCGAAAAACTATTTTCGGGGGTTATTATGTTAAAATATGATGACGATTATCACGAAAACAGTGATTTTGCTATTAAGAGGAGCGTGATCCCGATGAACTATCTGCCATTATTGAGATACAAGTACTTTATTACTGGCCAAACGGGCGATCCTTCGAAGGTGGAGGATGAATACCAAGCGCGAATCAACAGTTATACGGTCCAAAAGACATCGTTGTTTCCACTTTTGAGTTTTCAAAATAGGGTTCAGACGAGTCAATACCCTATTTTTTTCCTCCCGTTACCGAGGATTCAGAATTTAGCGGATCAGCTGCGGCGCAATTCAAATCAAATTAAACAAATTGTTGCTACTTTGCCCAAAGTAGCGATAGATCAATTTTCAAATTCGCTGCTTTTGTCGGAGATCTTCTACACCAATGATATTGAGGGGGTGCGGACGAGTCAGGTCGAAATCAGTACCGTCATTCAAGAAAACAATCACGGGACTGATGATGACTATGTTTCACCGCACAGGCTCGGCTCAACCATTAAAATGTACCAGCGAACGCAAAAGGGCGCGAAAGTCCAAATAACGACACTGACGGATTGGCGGCAGATCTATGATTCGCTACTTTATGGCGAAATAGATCAGTCTCGCCAGCCTAATGGCAAGCTCTTTCGGGATCAATTGCCCAATGGTGAAATGTTGACCATTGGTAACGGCAGTCAGGTGGTGCACCGTCCCCCGGTGAGTGAAGAGGCCATTCAAGCGGCCTTGTCCGCCTTAACTAATTATATGAACGATGATGAGACACCGGCAATTTACAAGGCATTGGTTACGCACTTCTTCTTTGAAAATACCCACCCATTTTTAGACGGCAACGGAAGAATGGGCCGTTACCTATTGTCTACCTACTTATCGAACCAATTTGACCATTTTACTGGCTTTTCAGTGGCAACTGCGATCCACAGCAATATTCAACAGTATTACAAGATTTTTCGAGAAACTGATCGGGCCGAAAATCGCGCTGACTTGACTTTCTTTATCGAAAGGCTACTAAAAATACTGACCGATCAGCAAAGCAATCTTATTGAACGAATGATGCGCTCAAAGGCTCAACTGAATAAAGCCCACTGGTTGAATCAAAGCTGGGTTCAGGAAAAACAAGGACAGTTGCTCTTGCCAGCTGATTTGTATCTTCATCTTTTGGATGTGCTCGCCCAGTCCGAACTCTTTACTAACCGGATAGATTTGGGAATTAAAGACAATGATATTTTAGCAAAATTAAAAAAGGATTATGGCCATCCCAAAACAAAGCTGCGGGCTGCTATTTCCCAGCTAGAGCAGTTGGGAGCAATCAAATTAATAGCCAAACGTCCCAAACAGCACTTGTTGAATATCATCTAGATGGACAAACTCCGCCGGGCAATCGCAGTCTGACGGAGTTTTAATTATTCCATTTCAGATGAGCTGGCAGTTTGCTTGGTAGGAGCTTTTTGCGCGTTGTGGCGGTAAAAATGAATGCCGAGGCCGATGATCATGCCGGCCATGCCGAAACTCAGCCAGCCAAAACCATTGCTGAAGAACGGGAAGTACTTGCTAGCCAGCGAGATCATTGCCTGGGCAAAACCAGTGTTGCGGATGATGGCGGGACTAGCATTGAGCATATCGAAGAAAGCTGGAATCAAGGTAAGAACGGTGGTGATCCGGAAAACCAGGGGGTCGCGATTGAAGAGGGGTGAGGCAATGCTCATGATAATCAAAGTGATCGCCAGCGGGTAGAGGAACATTAGAACCGGTGTTGACCAGGCGATGATTTGGTTCAGGCCGAGATTAGCAATTAAGAATGATAAGGTGCAGTTGAAACGAAGAAAGGCTTTGTAAGAAATCTTGGGGAAGCGCCGGTGAAAGTCTTGGGAGAACGCAACGACGAGACCCATCGCCGAAGTCATGCAAGTGATGGTTGCTAAGGTAGCCAAAATTGCGTCACCCGCCGTGCCCATGTAATGGTGAGCAATTTGACTCAAAGCCGTCCCACCATTGGCGGAGAGGGCAAAGTTGTGAAGACTCGTCGCGCCTAACCAGGTCAATGCCAGGTAAATAATGGTGATGCCGGCCATGCCGAGGATACCGCTTTTAGCAACCGCAAATGAGATCGTCCGGTCGCGTTTCAAGCCGAAGTGACGGATGGCGGTGATCACTGTGATTCCGAAGGCGAGGGAAGCTAATGCGTCCATCGTGTTGTAACCCTGCAAAAAGCCGTTGGTGAAGGCGGCATGCTGGTAGGCGCCGGTGATGGCAGTGCCGGAAGCTGCACCGAGGGGATGAATCATTGCCAGGAAAAAGATTGCGAAGAGCAGCAATAAGAATGCTGGGTTGAGCAGCTTGCCGATCAACGTGGTGATCCGCTGCTGCCGGGTTGAGAAATAGTAAGTCAGGGCAAAGAAGCAGGCCGAATAAATCAGCAAGCCGATGTGGTTAGCACTAGCGGAGAGGTGTGGTGCGATCCCGATGGAGTAAGGGACAGTCGCCGTCCGGGGAGTTGCGAAAAATGATCCCAGGGTGGCGTGAATCAAGATTAGAAAAATTAGGGCATAAGTTCGTCCGTTAGGCAGTGCTAAGTCGTAGATCCCGTTTGACCAGGTAATGGAGATGGCCAGGAGTGCCATCAGAGGAATCAGAACCCCGGAGATTAGGAAGCCACTACTCGCGGTGAGCCAGTGGCTGCCGGCTAACTGCCCTAGGTGAACGGGAAAAATTAAGTTCCCGGCCCCGAAGAGCATCCCAAAAATTAACGAAGCGATAATCATCAAGCGACGTGGATTCATCTTGTTTTCCATGTTCACAGATCCTTTCCAATGTGGTCTTGATTCAACGAACGAAAAAAGCGCCCCTCAAAGCACAATGCTTTAAAGGACGCCACAGCGTGTTACCACCTTTTTTCGAGTCGCCATCACTAGCGACTCCTCACCGCGTACATAACAACTCTTCCTGAAATATACGTTGGCGCTGTAACGAGCGCACCCGGTAAAGACTTTCATTAACGATCGCCCTTACCACTCCTAGGTTACTTTCATTTCATCACTGCCACGTCCGCTTGCACTTGGCCGGACTCGCTATCAGAGGCGATGATCAAACTACTCTCCTACTCACGGTGTTTGTTTTTCGTTCGTTGAATTGATTGTCATTACTTTACAAGCAAAATTACATAAATGCAACATTTTTCTTAGTAAAATTTAATTTTGAATCGGCTATAAGGGTCGCTCATTGTTATCCTTCTCTGCTTTAGGACGCCAAAAAAGTTTTTTGACGGGATTGACAAGTAGGCGGGAACAGTTTATAGTATCCCCCAATAATTAAATTTAGATGAGAATACGTTGAAGGAAATAATAACCAAGAACTAAGTGCAGAGAGCTGACGGGTGGTGAGAGTCAGTCAAGGCGATTGGCTGTTAATCGTTCCGGAGTTACCGGCTGAAATTTAGTAAGCTTAGGTTGGCTGCCACCCATTACCCTGGCCACAGATGTTAGTTTGTGATGAAGTGGGCTACTCAGTTAGCCAAGGTAGGATGGTACCGCGTGTGAGCGTTCTTACAGTTGCAGTGATGCGACGTAAGGACGCTTTTTTTCGTCTAGATTTAAGTCCTAAAAATTTAAGGAGATGTTGAAGATGAAAGTAGCAGTAGCAGGCGTTGGTGCAATGGGGACCCGCTTCGCTTTGAAGTTAAAGCAGGCTGGCAATAATGTGACAGTGGTTGATGGTTGGCAAGAACGGGTGGCTTCCCTCAAGAAGGATGGCTTGCGAGCTAATCTAGACGGGCAAGAAGTGACGGTGAAAGTCCCAGCCTATGGACAGTGGGAAGTTCCTCGCGACCATCATTTTGACCTGGTCCTCTTCTTTACGAAGAGTATGCAGCTGGAACAGATGGTGAGAGATATGCTGCCAGCCTTTGATGACGATACCTTAGCACTATGCTTGATGAACGGGATCGGTCACGAAAAGACGCTGGAAAAATACTTGCCCAAAGAACGAGTTTTCCTGGGAAATACGATGTGGACTGCCCAAATGACACGCCCCGATCATGTTTTACTGGAAGATGACGGAACCTGTGAATTGAGCAACGTCGAGCCGGGCGAACCTCAACGGAGCCAGGCAAAGGAGTTAGTAAAGGTCTTTAAGGCGGCGGGGTTGAAACCGCGGCTGCTCGACGATCCCCGCTATTCGGTTTTCCGCAAGGGATGCGTGAACGGGACGCTTAATACTTTATGCACCCTTTTCGAGTGTAATTTGACGGAATACAGTAAGACCTCACATGCCCACGAGATGGTGGTCAAGATCGTCAAAGAATTTGCGGCGGTTGGTGCCAAGGAAGGGGTTAACTTAGATGTCGCTGAAGTGGTCGACCATGTGGAAGCCAGCTATGATGTCATCGGCGCCCACTATCCGTCAATGTATCAGGACCTCGTTAAGAACAACCGGCGGACGGAAATCGACTACATGAACGGCTATGTTTCGACTCATGGCAAAAAATATGGGGTAGCGACGCCCTATTGTGACCTGCTGACGGCAGAGGTACACACCAAAGAAGACCTACAAGGAGCCCAGTAGTAAATGATTAGCCAAAAATGCCAAAATAAAACGGCAATGAACCCGTGCAAAGTGGTCCATTGCCGTTTGTTTTTAATTTGCAGCTTAGTTTTCGGCTTCGTAAACCAGGTGATCATTGACGAAGGAGAAGAAGCCCTGCTTAGCTAATTCACGGCCGTAACCGGAATGCTTGACCCCACCGAACGGGATTTCGGGCAGGGAAGCCCAGCCGTTGTTGATCCAGGTCATCCCGGTGTCAATCTGGGCGGCTACTTTCCGTGCTTCGGGGATGTTTTCACTGAAGACGGTGCTGCCAAGACCGTAACTGGAGTCGTTGGCGATGTCGATCGCTTCGGCAACGTCATGGTACTTGTAAACCGACATTACCGGCCCGAACATTTCTTGGTCGAAGACCGGGTTGTCGCGGCTGATGTCCGTCAGAATTGTCGGCATGAAGAATTGTCCCTCCTGGTCGGTGACAGGTTGGTTGCCGTAGTAAACCTTGGCTCCATTGGCAACGGCAGTGTCGACCTGCTTTTGCAGCTTTTCCTTGGCACGTTTGGAGTTCATCGGGGCCAGGGTCGTGCTTGGGTCCATCGGATCGCCCATCTTGACGGAACTGAAGACTTTCTTAGCCCGTTTCAGGAATTCATCATAGAGCTTATCAGAAACGATGAAGCGCTTGGAAGAAGTGCAGACCTGGCCGGCGTTATAGAGCCGGGAGAAGAAGATCACTTTTTCTAGCTTGTCGATGTCGGCGTCTGGCAGGACGATGAAGGCATCGTTGCCACCGAGTTCCATCGTGTTCTTCTTTAAGTTGGTGGCCGCTTCGGTTGCGACGGACTTGCCGCCCCGTTCGGAACCAGTCAGGCAGACGCCCTGGCAGCGCTTGTCAGCGATGACGGCGGCTACTTGATCGTAAGAGATGAACATATTGGTCAGACTACCTTCCGGGGCGCCGGCTTCTTTGACCAAGTTGGCGAAAGCCTGGGCCGAGGTTGGACAGTTGGAGGCGTCCTTCAAAATCATCGGGTTACCGACCAGGAAGTTAGGGATAAAGACCCGGGCAATTTGGTAGAACGGGAAGTTCCACGGCTCAACTGCCATCAGCACACCAGTAGCCTGGTGCAGGACGTAGGCGTTGCCTGAAGTGGTGTAGACCGGAGTTGGGGCGAGAAATTCGTCAGCCTTCTTGACGTAGTAGTCACAGAAGGAGGCACAGAGTTCGACTTCACCTTCCGCCTCGCCGATCAGTTTGCCCATGTCATGGGTCATCAGGGTGGCCATCGCATGCTTCTTTTCGCGGAGCAGTTGGCCCAATCGGGTGATGATCTGTTTGCGTTCTTCTAATTCGCCGCCGTTGCGCCATTTCAGATAGAGAGCGTAACCCGCAGTCAGAGCTTTTTCAATGTCGGCGTCGCTTGCTTGTGGATATTCGTGTTCAACTTCATTGGTATATGGATTGGTAGTTTTGTAAGCCATGTTTACCTTCCCCTTTCTGCTGTTGTTAATTTTAATTGTAACCGTTCCCATCAAATTGCACAAGCAAATTAAATCGGCTGAAGCGGTCACTGTAGCCGCCAACCGTTGAGCGGCTAGGCTTGCTTGTGAAATAAAGATTTGCAATTGGTATATCTTTCGGCGGTGAGAAATTCTATAATGAAAATGTTAAGAAAATTGAGAAGGGTGATTTTTATGATTCACAATGACACAATCGATCGGCAACTCAACCACCGTACTATCCGGGCTTTTAAGGATGAACCGTTGACGAAGGACGAACTGACGACCCTTTACCAGGTGGCTAGTCAGACGCCGACGAGCAACTTTTTCCAACAATTCTCGATCATGCACGTGACTGATCCCCAGGTCCGTGCCCAAATTCGCGATATTGCTAAGCAGAAGTATGTTGGCGCGAACGGCGACCTGCTGATCTTTATCGTCGACCTCTATCGCAACCAGCAGATCCGTCAGCAGTTGGGCAATAACGACGGGCGTTTGCACACGATGGACGTCTTTATGCAGGCTGTTGAGGATACAACCCTGGCAGTCCAGAATGTCCTGGTGGCTGCCGAAAGCATGGGCCTGGGCGGGGTGATCCTTGGCTCAATCAAGAATGATCCGGTAAAGCTGATCAAGGTGCTGGGCCTGCCGAAGATGACGATGCCATGGCTCGGTTTGCAGCTTGGCCATCCGGACCAGGAGCCGCAGCTGAAGCCGCGCTTGCCGCTCGACCTGGTAGCCTTTGAAGATCACTATCCAAAGGGATTCAAGCTGGACCAGTTTAAGGATTACGACAGCCGTGTGACCCAGTATTACGATCTACGGGACACCAACAAGCGGATCGATTCCTTTACCCATCAGATCAACGGGGCTAAGCTCAACGACCAGATGAGTCAGCGCGACGACATCAACGAGGCCCTCTTTAACCAGGGGCTGGCGATGGGCTAAGTTTCTACTTAAAAAACATAACGGGATTCGGTGATTGACAGCGGATCCCGTTTTTGGTTATGCAGAAGCCCTCAACGACAATTTTGGGATTATTAAAAAATTGCCGAAATAACTATAAATAACGTTGTATAATGTTGTTGTAATTGGCAGATTTAACGCTGATAGTAGCTACTGCCAATTCTGTCAGGAATGTTGGGGAGGAGTTTAAGTGATGAAAGTCAATAATCTTAATGATACTAAACAACGTTGGTCACTGCGGAAATTGTCAGTGGGAGTATGCTCTGTCTTGCTGGGAATGGCATTGCTAGGTGCTAGTCAGACGGCTTCTGCTGACACTACGACTGTTTCACCAGCGCAAACGACGGCAGTTGCTGTTCAACCATCAGCAGCCACGAATAGTCAACAAGCGACAAACGTGCAAAATGCCATGGTGCCAAGCAACTATGCCAACTCTCTGAATGGCTACCGGCCTGGTGATGCGCAGTCACAAGCACTCCGCAATGCTTCTTACGAAGGGAAGGCCGCTAATGTTAAGGATGCCAACTTGCCAGTATCAAATGTGAAAATGTACCAGCATAATGGGGGTGCTTGACAGGTTCAGTACAACATTAAGTACCAGTCTAATTCAGCAGATCAGCAGGAAATTGTGGATCCGCAGAATTTAACGGCCACTCAAGAAGCGCAGTTGACTAACTTTGCGGCGGCGACGATTAACCAGATCCGGCAAAAGGTCCAGGCTCAACCGAACGGCACGAAGGTCAGCGCCGGCTATCTGAAGACGTCACCATATGCTACGCAAGTGGGCAGTGCAATCGTCCACTCAGCTTATGACAACTACAGCGGCGATGGTCACAATATGCAGGGAGTCGAAGCTGCGGCGAAAAGCTATGGGATCAACGCTTGGGTTGGCGAGAACATCAGCGGCGCAAGCCAGGGCCTGGAAGCTGTTCAATTAAAGCAAGGCGGCTACATCAGCAACATCACCATGGATATGCTGAAGCAGGAAGTATACGGCACCATCATCGCGATGATGTACGAAGACTACAATGGCGGTGTCGGCGCTGGTGGTCACACGACGGCTTTGCTGAACGATCCTGAATATAATGTCAATTCTTCAACCGGTGGTAACGCAATTGCTCTGGACCGGAATGGCAATGTCATCGGCAATCAATACCTGGCTTTGACGCTTGATAAGCGGAACCGGATTCACTTTGAGTTCATCAGTGATGCTGGTGCTACGACGGCCGCTAAGAATCAACTGGCCACCAATGCTGTTCAAGTGAACGGCGATGGGACAGCTGCTGCTAATAGCAATAGTGACAGCAATAATGGCGGGACCGCGACTATTGCGAATGGTTGGAAGACGGCCAACGGAAAGTGGCAATATATTGAGAATGGCGCAACTGTCAAGAATGCTTGGCGGGCAGTTCGTGGTTCCTGGTACTATTTTGACAATAATGGTGACGCTCTGACTGACTTGCAGACGGTTAATGGTCACGTCTATGATTTTGCCAAGACGAATGCCAATGCCCTGACTGGCTGGCAGAAGGTCAATGGTTCTTGGTATTACTTTGACCCAAGCAATGCCTGGGCCATCACTGGCTGGTTCAAGTCAGGCGCCGGCAACTGGTACTACTTCGGCAAGGATGGCAAAGCTGCGTCAGGGTTGCAGACGATCAATGGCCACGTCTATGATTTCGATGCCAATAATGCCTGGGCCTTGACTGGCTGGCAAAAGGTCGATGACGCATGGTATTACTTCGATAACACGAATGCTTGGGCGCTAACTGGTTGGCAGTGGATTAATGGTCACTGGTATTACTTTGCAAAAGACGGTAAGGCTGCCTCAGGTCTGCAGACGATCAACGGTCGCGTTTACGATTTTGATGCTAACAATGTTTGGGCTTTGACCAGTTGGCAAAAAGTCAACGATTCTTGGTACTACTTTGACCCAAGCAATGCCTGGGCCATCACTGGCTGGTTCAAGTCGGGTGCCGGGAATTGGTACTACTTTGGTCAAGACGGGAAGGCCGTCTCAGGTTTGCAGACGGTCAACGGTCACGTCTATGACTTCGACGCCAATAATGCTTGGGCTCAGACCGGCTGGCAAAAGGTCAATGGCGCTTGGTACTACTTTGACAACACGAATGCCTGGGCACTGACGGGCTGGCAGCGGATCAACAACCGCTGGTACTACTTCGCCAAAGACGGTAAAGCTGCGTCTGGCTTGCAAACCATCAACGGGCATACCTATTACTTTGACCCAAGCAATGCCTGGGCGGTGACGGGCGATCACACTATCAATGGCAAGACTTACCACTTTGATGCAGTAAACGCGTGGGCGACGAATGCCTAGTTAAAAAGGGCTTGGGGATGAACCAAGTCTCTTGGTTATGATGATTGAATAAGAACTATTTGGAGGAATATTTAATGAAGAGCATGTTTAATGCTAAACAACGTTGGTCATTGCGGAAATTGTCGATCGGGGTCTGCTCAGTTTTGCTGGGAATGACCATCTTAGGAGCACGGCAAACGGCGTTGGCTAATACGGCTGCTCAAAAAACTCCCGCAACGCCAACCAACAGTCAGGGGACGACTGACTCGGTCAGCGCTTCTGCGGCGTTGGACGCGGCTAAAAAGAACACGGCCAGTGCCCAGGCTAACTTGGATAGTGCGCAAACTGCGCTGACAAATGCGCAGTCATCGGCACAAAGTCAAAATACTAAAGTTAGTGCTGCCCAATCAGCATATGATACTGCCAGTCAAGCACATGATGACGCACAAAAGGCTGTTTTATCTGCTAAGGCATTAGCTGGCTCTGCTAATTCTGAAAATTTGACTAGTACTCAGAATCAAATTAAGAATCAAAAAGTCAAGATTGCTAACGATAGTGCGGATGTGACTAGGGCTTCTCAGGCAGTTGATTCTTCTACAAAGGGTGTTAAGAGTGCTTCTGATACTGTATCGTCTGCACAAGTGGCAGTTAATAACCAAAACAAAGCAGTTAGTGCTGCCCAATCTAGCCTTGAAAACGCCCAAAATATTCTGAGTGGCAGTGATACTTCATCAGCCAGCCGGGCTTTATCAGATGCGAAAGCTAAAGTACAGTCAGATCAATCCGCAGTAACGAATGCCTCAGTCGCTTTATCTGGTAAACAATCTGCCTTGTCTGCTGCTAGTGATGCCGTTAATTCTGCACAAGAAGTGGCTAATAATGCTTCAACCAACGTTACTACTGCTAAATCAGCTGTGCAAAGTGCACAATCAGCCGTTAATAATGCTAATTCAGCAGCTAGTGCGGCTCAGAGTAATGTAGCGCAAGCTTCTCATGAAGTAAGTGAAAAACAAATTGCTTATAATTCAGCTAGTGCTGCAATAGTGGGCAGCGAAGCTGATTTGACCCAGAGTGCTAGTGAGGCTTCAGAAATGGTTGCTAGTGATAATCAAGCAATCAATTCCCAGAAGGCTCAAGTAGCTTCGGCTTCTACTGTGCTGAGTGAGGCAAAATCTGCTCAAATTGTTGCTCAATCATCTGCGGATGCAGCTAGTGCAGCTTTCAGTAGCGCTTCGGAAAATGTGATGCAGCAGCAAGTAGCTTATGATAATTTGACTAATGCTACGGCAGTGCCGACATTTACGTTTACAGATGCGCAGAAGACGGCTACTCAGGAGTTCATTAAAGCGGTTAAAAATTATATTGATGCTAATAATCATTACTTCAATTCCAGTGATATTGGCACTAATGCTATCACCAAGACAGCATATGAAAATTGGCAAACTGCGATGCAAATGGTTAAAAATCCAAACGATTATTACGAAACGCAGGCTGCGATTAAACAAATAACAGGAAATTGGGTCGACACTCACACTAGTGATAAAAATGAAAAACTTGATCTCATGCATCTAAGCAGAGAACAAGTGACGGAACTATCACAATTTGCTGCAGCGGTGATCAATGAAATACGTAATAGTCTTGGAGTTAGCGGAATTGTTGGGAAAGAAGTAGTTACTCAGGGCCTTGTGGGCCTGGCACAAGAAGTTGGTGAGCAATATTCAACGCGTACAGATGAGACCAGTGGTCACTACATTTATGCGCTGAAGAAAGCCAATTATGATTATGGTTTGTATCCAACAGCTCCAACAGATGCCGATAAACAAGCAGGAGGAATCAATGACCAAGGCGAAAGCTTGGCTACTAAAATGTCTCCAAATTATACCAGCACGGAAACAATGGCGGATGCCAAAGCTGAAATCGTTGATAGCATTGTCAGCATGCTGATCAATGACGCGGGATCTAGTATGGGACATGCGGAATCAATGGTTGGAATGTACACCCTTGTTAATAGTGCTAATAACCAAGAGTACTTAGGAGCAAGCATTTCCTATCAGCATATTTCTGATTGGCCGGCACATTTAATTCATTTCATGCAATTTAATCCGTGGGACATTGAGACAAGAGTACAGAGGGCAACTTCGTCTCAGCAAACAGAAATGCTTAAAAAACAGCAGGCTAACGGGCTGAAGTCTATTATTGCTAACGACTCTTACGAATCCTCATCATCTTCACAAGAAGCTATTAAGAGGGCTAAGGACAGTTTAGACAGCGCGAAGAATGATTTGACTATTAAGCAAGCGGCTAATACAGATGCTCAAAGGATGTTGGTAACAGCTAAAAAAAACATGGAAGTCGCGCAAAGCAATTATGATAATGCTAATGATGATCTTAGCAGACTTCAGGATCAGTTGACGACAGACAGTGCTACAAAGCAGACTGCTGATAATAATTTAGCTAATTACCACGCAGCGCAAAGCGCTCTCTCAAGTGCACAAATCGCACTGAATGATGCAAACGACAAGTTAAGTTCAGCCAACAATAAATTAACAGCGGCCCAGTCAGATGTTTTCGCTGCTCAAACTAACTTAGCAACTAAAAAAGATGCAGTAGCATCAGCTCAAACGCTATTTGACAATGCCCAAAAAGATCTTCAGGCGAAGAAAGTGGCAGCTGATGATGCAACTAACGCCGTTCGAATTGCTCAAAATGTATTAGATAATGCCATGGAGACTCTCCAAACTGACCGGGCAGTGGAAGAAACTGCTCAAGCCAACCTTGACAACCTAAATGTTGATCGAGCAACGAAAGAAGCTGCTGTTAAAAACGCACAAGAAGTATTAAAGACCGCGCAAACTAAGTTGACGCAGTTGACTAACGATTTGAATGACAAGCAAGAAAAATTAACCTCAGCCCAAAAGGATGAAGCTTCTAAAAAGGACACATTATCAACTGTTCAAAAGCAACTTGCTGATGACCAGACCATTTTGCGCAAGCTAATTGCTCTGTATAATAGTATGCAGCATGCTAGTGCTAACTTAACTGCTGCTCAAAGCGATCTTAAGGAAAAACAGACGGCGTTGAATGCTGCTACTGTTGCTTTGAATAAAGCCAAGAATGCTGCGAAGTCTTTACAGGATGCGGTTGATCAGGCTCAAGAACAAGTTAATGTGGCACAAACAGCATTAGACAATGCTAAAAAGGCTCAGCAACGAGCTCAAATTGCTTATGATACTACCCAAGAAACAGAAGCTAAGAAGTATGGGGATAAAGTTGTTATTAAGGACACCAACGTTACGGCTGGTGAACAGGTCCCTGATCCGATCATTGAAAATCCGACCTTTGCGATCACTCATGTGGGACGTGCTAATGCACAGTTTATGATGCTGGCAGTCGACCCATCTATTAAAATTCCGGCGGGTACCCGAGCCGCATGGTCGGATCCTGCAAAGGTTCAAAATGATGCTAAAACTGTTGGCAATTACAGCGAAAAGATACTATTAACGTTTCCGGATGGGTCTTCATATACTACGAGCAGCAAATTAAACGTTGCTCCTAAGCAGGCAACTAGTTCTGCTACCTCGGGAGCCACCAGTTCCACTGCATCCAGTGCTACTAGCTCGGCTCAAAGCTCCGCGACATCGAGTGCTCAGTCCAGCGCAACAAGTTCCACAGCATCAAGCGCCACTAGCTCGGCTCAAAGCTCTGCGGCATCTAGCGCTCAGTCTAGCGCAACGAGCTCTGCAGCATCGAGCGCAACAACTTCCACAGCTTCTAGCGCGACGAGCTCAGCTCAGAGTTCTGCAACATCAAGTGCTCAGTCCAGTGCAAGCAGCTCTGCGACATCGAGTGCCACTAGCTCGGCTCAAAGTTCTGCAGCATCCAGCGCCACTAGCTCAGCTCAAAGCTCTGCGACATCAAGTGCTCAGTCCAGTGCGACGAGCTCTGCAGCATCCAGTGCCACTAGCTCGGCTCAAAGTTCTGCAGCATCGAGCGCCACTAGCTCAGCTCAAAGCTCTGCGACATCAAGTGCTCAGTCTAGTGCGACCTCATCAGCTGTTTCTAGTGCAACTTCCTCTGCATCATCGGTTGCCGCAGACCGTACCGCTGAAATCGACGCCCTGATCAAGGAAGCTCACGACATCATTAACCAGTCTCGGGTAATGGAGATCAACAGTTTAATTAGCGATGCCAAGAACTTGCTAAATGAGGCACGGCAGCAATTAGCCGCTGGCAATGCCGCCGCTGCCCAGCAGAGTGCCCGGCAAGCCCTGGATGAACTGAACCAGGCCAAGACCCTGCAAGCCCAGCTGAATGCCGACCTGGCTGCTCAGAGCGCCCAGAGTCAGAAGCAGCTGCCACAGACTGGCAACAGCACTTCTAACGATCTTGCTCTAGCTGGTCTCGGTGCTGTGATGGCAACGGCAACGCTCGGCTTGGCAGCTAAGAAGCGTCACGAATAATCTGTAAGAAAACTAAATAATTTCTCCTAATCAAAGGTCCAGACCATTTTGAAAAAATTCAAAACGGTTTGGGCCTTTTTCGTACCCTCAAGAGCAGTAGTGCTCAAAACTACTGAAAATAGTAGGTTTTCACCAATATTTTTTGTAAAATGGTTCCTCATTGCGAAACAATCAAATGTACTACAAAATTTTATTAATATTTACCCCATAAAAAGACAAAATTGCCAAAAAGTAGTTTGACAATCAAAAGACTTCTGCATATACTTTGACCATCGAATACTTTGATATTCGAAATACTTTTGAACAGAAAGTTGGTGTGATCTTTGGCATTAATGACTGCTCAGGAAGTTATGGACTTAATTCCGAATCGCTATCCCATTTGCTATATCGATTATGTCGATTCGATGGAACCGGGCGAGAGCATTGTGGCGACCAAGAATGTCACCATCAATGAGTCGTTTTTCCGGGGCCATTTTCCTGGCAATCCCGTGATGCCGGGCGTCTTGATCATTGAGACCTTGGCGCAGGCAGCATCGATTCTGATTTTGAAATCCCCGGAATTTTATAAGAAGACGGCCTACCTGGGCGCGATTCACAAGGGAAAGTTCCGGCGGATGGTCAAGCCCGGCGACGTTTTGAAGCTGCACATTAAGATGCAAAAAAAGCGCAGCCGGATGGGGATTGTTGATGCGGTAGCCACGGTTGACGACAAGAAAGTTTGCAGCGCCGAGCTGGTCTTCATCGTCGCCGACCGGAAAGCTAAAATTTAATGATTAGGATCGGCTATAATGTATTTTGATATATCAAAAATTTTGAACACTAAATAAAAAGGGGAATACATTATGGCGGATGACTATCTTAAAATCAATCGCGCACTAATCAAAGTTTACAATGGCATTTTGTGGGTGGAAGAAAAGGAGTTGCGGAAGAGCACGTTTAGTGACCTGACGATTAAAGAATTTCATGCCATCGATGCCATTACAATGTATGACCACCAGACCCTGTCGCAAGTAGCACAAAAGCTGCATCTGACGCCGGGCACCATGACAACGATGACTGACCGGCTGACGCGAAAGGGCTATGTCTACCGGAAACGCGACGAAGGTGATCGTCGGGTAATCCGCCTCTACCTGACCAATAAGGGCCGGGTTCTGTACCGGGCCCACCGCGCTTTCCACAATATGATGGTCAAAAGTTTTTTGAAGGGTATGAACAAAGAAGAACTAGGAGTCATTCATAAAGCCTTGCATAACTTGGAAGACTTCCTAGATGAACACATTTAACGATAGGGAACGATGGGTTGTGAAGAACTGGCAAATAGTAGAAACAGCGCTGGCGGTGCCCCAACGGGTAGTCACAAATGACCAACTCAGTCGGCTGATGGATACGTCGGATGAATGGATTCGGTCACGGACCGGCATAAAGCGACGCCATATCAGCCAGGGAGAAAACACGTCTGTGCTGGCAAGCAGGGTGGCACGGCAATTGCTTCGCCAGAGTGGTTGGAGTGCGGATCAGCTTGATTTAATCATTGTGGCAACCATGTCTCCGGATGCCTACACCCCTTCGACGGCAGCGATCGTTCAGGGCCAGATCGGAGCAAGCAATGCGGCCTGCTTTGACCTGTCGGCGGCCTGTTCTGGCTTTGTCTACGCCTTGACGGTGGCCGCTGGGATGTTGCAGCTGCCAGGTTATGAGCATGCCATGGTGATCGGCAGCGAAGTATTATCCAAGCTGGTCGACTGGCATGATCGCAGCACCGCCGTCCTCTTCGGCGACGGCGCCGGGGGAGTCCTGCTGGGACCGAGTCGGCAAGGGACGGTTCTGGCCCAGCAGCTGAACACCTTTGGCGAGCTGAGCGACAAGATTGTGGCCGGTCATACTATAGCGAACACGGCCTTTCCCCATCCGTTGACGGGCTTAACACCCTTTGCGATGGATGGGCGGGGGGTCTACACCTTTGCCACGCACCAAGTTCCCCGTTCGATTCGGGCAGCTGCGGAGCAGGCCGGCGTGACCTTAGACCAAATTGGTGCCTTTTTACTACACCAGGCCAACGCCCGCATTATCAAACAGGTGGCCAAACGATTGGGCCAGCCGCTGGCGAAGTTCCCGCTTAACATCGACGAATACGGCAACACTTCGGCAGCCAGCGAGGCGATTCTGCTGGCAGAATGTGCGGCCCGGGGGATTATCCACCGCGGCGACATCATCGCTCTGGCGGGTTTTGGCGGCGGCCTGACTACCGCCACGATGATTCTCAAATACTAGCTTTATTAAGAAAGAGGAGTTTAACAATGACTAAAGAACAGATTTTTAACGACGTAAAGCAGATTACGGTTGACGAACTCGACGTGGATGCTGACAAGATTACAATGGATGCCAACATTCACGATGACCTTGATGCTGATAGTCTTGACGTTTTTGAAATTATGAACGAGCTGGAAGACAAGTACGACATCGAGCTGGACAGTGACGAAACCGCCACGACGATCGCCGATGTGGTCGACCTGGTTGACCAGCAGCTCAAGGCCAAGGATGCCGCTAAGTAAATGCAATTAGGAATTTTATTCAGCGGCCAGGGGTCGCAAAAGCCAGGAATGGGATTGGATTTTATGTCTGATCCCCTTTTTTCAGAGCTAATTTCGGCCGGCAGTGAAGACAGTCATCTTGATTTGGCCGCCATCATGGCGAGCGAGCATGGCGAATTGAATAAAACCAAGAACGTGCAGCCGGCGCTGGTTGCCGTCAGCTACGGGATCTACCGGATGCTGCAGCGGGACCTGCCGAAGATGCCGGTGGCCGCGATGGCTGGCCTCTCACTGGGTGAATATGGCGCGTTGATGGCTAGCGGGGCTCTTTCCGTTGCGGAAGGACTGCCGCTCTTGGCCGACCGGGGACAATACATGCAGGACGATGCTGATCGGGTCGCCAGTGCGATGGTCGCGGTGGTCGATCCGGAGCTGTCAATCGTCAAAGAACTGCTGGCCAAGTATGACCAGGCCTGGGTAGCCAACTACAATTCGCCCCGGCAATTGGTGATCGGTGGGGTCAGCGACCAGATTCGAGCACTAGCCGCAGAGCTCAAGGACCAGCAGGCGGCCAAGCGGGTGGTGATTTTGCGGGTGAGCGGAGCTTTCCACACTCCCTTGTTTAACCAGGCGCGGGAGAAGATGCACGAACGCTTGCGGACGGTCCACTTCGCCGAACCGAAAGTGCCGGTGATTTCCAACACCCTGGTGGCGCCTTTTACGGCTGATGACCTGGTACCGGTGATGGAACGCCAGCTAGCAGTGCCGACCCATTTCGGGGAAGACCTGCAGTACATGATGGACCAGCAAGGGGTCGACGCCACTCTGGAGATCGGGCCGGGCAAGACCTTGACCCGCTTTGCCAAGCAGGTGGCCCCGGACGCGGTTCACGTGCACATCAGCAAGCTGAAAGACTACGAAAAGTATGTAAAGGAGCACCAAGCATGGAGTTAGCAGACAAAGTTGTTTTGATTACGGGCAGTTCCCGGGGAATCGGGGCGGCGACGGCGAAAGCCTTTCTGGCAGCCGGTTGCCGGGTGATCTTAAACGGGCGTCACGAGGAATTGCCAGCTGCTCTTAGCGAAGAACTCCAGCAGATCGGCGGGGATTTTCACTACCTGCCGGCTGACATGGCGCAACCCGCCGATGTTGCCCAGCTAGCCAAGCAGGCCTGGCAGCTTTACGGCCAGGTCGACATCCTCGTCAACAACGCGGGGATCACCAAGGACCAGCTGATGATCGGGATGAAAGCGGCCGCCTTTGATGATTTGCTGGCGGTTAACCTGCGGGGACCCTTTCTGTTAACCAAGGCGCTTTTGAAGAAGATGTACAAGCAACGGCGCGGCGTGATCATCAACTTGGCCAGTGTTGTCGGCTTGCACGGCAACATCGGCCAGGCAAACTACGCCGCTAGCAAGGCTGGCCTGATCGGGCTGACCAAGACGGTGGCGCGCGAAGGGGCTCTCCGGGGGATCCGCTGCAATGCGATCGCGCCGGGAATGATCGCCAGCGATATGACGAACGCCTTGTCTGAGTGCAACAAAAAGCAAATTATCAGCCAGATTCCACTGCAACGGCTGGGCCAACCGGCAGAGGTCGCCCAAACGGCAGTTTTCCTGGCCCAGAATGACTACATCACCGGCCAAACTATTGTGGTCGACGGTGGGATGACAATTTAGGAGGAATTCAGATGACAAGAGTTGTAATTACTGGGATGGGTGCAATTGCCCCCAACGGAAACGGTTTGGAGGCTTTTGTCAACAACACCCTCGCCGGTAAAGTCGGCATCAAACCGATCAGCAAGTTTGACGCTGCCGAGACCGGCATCACCGTTGCCGGGGAAATCGACGACTTCGACCCCCAGGCGGTCGTTGGCAAGAAGAGTGCTCGCCGGATGGACCTCTATTCACAATACGCCGTCCAGACGGCGGTCCAGGCCCTGGAAATGGCGGGAATCAACGAAGACAACACCAAACCCGAAGACCTGGGCGTGATCTTCGGTTCTGGAATCGGCGGGCTGACCACCATTCAGGAACAGATTATCAAGATGCACGACAAGGGACCGAAGCGGGTGTCGCCGATGTTCGTGCCGATGGCTATCGCCAACATGGCGGCCGGCAACATCGCCATCCGGGCCAACGCCCAGAACGTCTGCACCGCGATGGTGACGGCGTGTGCTACCGGGACCAATAGTATCGGCGAGGCCTTCCGCAAGATAAAGGCGGGTGAAGCAGAGGCGATCATCGCCGGGGGCGCCGAAGCCTCAGTCAACGAAATCGGGATCGCTGGTTTCGCGGCCCTCAAAGCCCTGTCGACCACCGAAGACCCGCTGAAAGCTTCCCGGCCCTTTGACAAGGATCGCAACGGTTTCGTGCTTGGCGAAGGAGCCGGGACGGTGATCCTCGAAAGCCTCAACCACGCCCAGGCGCGTGGTGCTAAGATCCTCGGCGAAGTAGTCGGTTACGGGGCTACCGGTGATGCCTACCACATCACTTCACCGGATCCGACCGGCAAGGGCGCGGCCCGGGCGATGCAAGCAGCCATCGACGAAGCTGGCATTCAACCAGACCAGGTCGGCTACATCAACGCCCACGGGACAGCAACCCACGCCAACGACAGCGGCGAATCCCTCGCAATCAACACGGTCTTTGGTGAAGACAGCGACGTGCTGGTCAGCTCGACCAAGGGGATGACCGGTCACCTGCTTGGCGCAGCGGGGGCCATCGAAGCGGTTATCACAGTGGCCGCCCTGGAGAAGGGGCAGTTGCCGATCAACGTCGGCTGCGATCAGCAGGATCCGGAGTGCCGGGTCAACCTGGTTAACGCGGCCAACCAGAACACCGCGGTCGAATACGCTTTGAGCAATTCCTTTGGCTTCGGCGGTCACAACGCCGTCTTGGCATTTAAGAAATGGAGGTAATCTCTTGGAATTCAGCGATGTGCAAAAATTGATGAACCAGTTTGAGCAGTCATCGACCCGTGAACTTAAGATCGATGACCAGGATTTTCACCTCTACCTGAGCAAGAATCAGGAAGCAACGCCGGTAACCCAAGGGCAAGGGCGCGCGCCGGCTGCTGCGACAGCGACCGCCGCACCACACCACCTGACAACTACCAATAGCAGTAACAAGGCGGTCAAGGCACCGCTGGTCGGGACCGTCTACCTGCAGCCCAAGCCGAAGGAACCAGCCTATGTGAAGGTTGGCGATCACGTGCAGGAAGGGGACGTCGTCTGTGTCATCGAAGCGATGAAGATGCTGACGGAAGTCAAGAGCACCTGCAGCGGTACGGTCGCGTCGATCAAGGTTGAAAACGGCGACCTGGTCGAATTCGACCAGCCGATCGTCATGATTAAGGAGGATTAATGATGGCCAAAGTCAACTTAGATTCTACTCAGATCCAAAAGATTATTCCCCACCGTTACCCGATGCTGTTGATTGACCGGGTTGACGAACTGGTTCCCGGGCAGATGGCAGTGGCCCGGCGCAATGTCACGATCCACGAAGAGGTTTTCAACGGTCACTTCCCGGAGAACCCAGTTTTGCCGGGAGCCTTGATTGTCGAATCTCTGGCTCAGACGGGGGCGGTAGCCCTCTTATCACAGCCGGAATTTAAAGGGAAGACGACCTACTTTGGCGGGATTCACTCCGCTGAATTTCGCAAGGTCGTGCGTCCCGGTGACACAATGCGGCTCGAAGTGCACATGACGAAGATTCGCGGTCACATCGGGGAAGGCAAGGGTGTTGCAACGGTCGACGGCAAGAAAGCGTGCACGGCCGAATTAACCTTTATGATTGGCTAGGTGAGATAGATGTTTTCGAAGGTTTTAGTGGCTAACCGCGGTGAGATTGCCGTCCGGATCATTCGCTCCCTTCGCGAACTGGGCATCAAGTCGGTGGCCATTTATTCCACGGCGGACCGGGAGAGTCTCCACGTCCAGTTAGCTGACGAAGCAGTCTGCGTCGGGACGGCCCGGCCCCAGGATTCGTATTTGAACATAAAGAACATCCTCGCGGCGGCGGTCGGTACCGGTGCCCAGGCAATCCACCCGGGTTTCGGCTTCTTGTCGGAAAATGCCGAGTTCGCAGAAATGTGCGAGGAGTGCGGGATCACCTTTATCGGCCCGCGTGCCGCAACGATCGACATGATGGGCAACAAGGAACACGCCCGCGAGCAGATGAAACGCAGCGGGGTGCCGGTGATTCCCGGCAGCGACGGTTACATCCGCACTTACCAGGATGCCGATCGTCTGGCAGCCGAGATTGGCTACCCGGTGCTGCTGAAGGCAGCCGCTGGTGGCGGTGGGAAGGGAATTCGGCGGGTTAACTCGGCAAATCAGATGTCCCAGGCCTTCAGCGATGCCCAGGCCGAAGCCCGGTTGTCCTTTAACGATGACCGGATGTATCTCGAAAAGATTATGACGGATGTCAAGCACATCGAAGTGCAGGTCTTCCGTGATTCGCAGGGCCATGCGGTTTACTTCCCGGAGCGGGATTGCTCCCTCCAGCGAAGCCGGCAGAAGGTACTGGAAGAAAGTCCGTGTTCACTGGTTACTGCTGATGAGCGCCGGCACCTCGGCCAGCTGGCCATCAAGGCGGTCAACGCGATCGACTATGTCAACACCGGCACGCTGGAATTTTTGATGGACAAGCAGCACCATTTCTATTTCATGGAGATGAACACCCGGATTCAGGTTGAACACACTGTGACCGAGATGGTGACGGGAATCGACCTGGTGAAGGCCCAGCTCAAAGTTGCCGCGGGCGAACCACTGCCTTTTAAACAGGAGGACGTCCAGCTCCGTGGCGTGGCAATCGAATGTCGGATCAACGCTGAGGACCCGGCCCGCAACTTCATGCCGTCGACGGGGAAAGTCAATTACCTCTACCTGCCGGTGGGCAACCTGGGGATGCGGATCGACACCGCCCTTTACCCGGGCACGCAGGTGACGCCATTTTATGATTCGATGATTGCTAAGGTGATTGCCTATGGTCACAATCGTGAGGAAGCCGTCCAGAAGTTGAAGCGGCTCTTAAACGAGATGGTGATCGTCGGAATCCAGACGAATCAGAATTTCCACCTGGCAATTTTGAATGACCCGCAGTTTTTGAGCGGCCGCTTTACGACGGCCTACTTGGAACGGTCATTCCTGCCACGGTGGCGGAAAGGGGTGCAACAACGACATGCAGCTGTACAAACGTCTTAAAACATTGACGGCCAACCACATCAAGTCGGACCGCCAGGCCGATGCGAAGGTGCCCAGTGACTTATGGCGCAAGTGCCCCAAGTGTGGGACAACGATTCTGACCAAGGAATTCGACCAGTACGCTACCTGCCCACACTGTCATTACGGCTTTCGAATCAGCGCCCGTCAACGCCTCGGTTGGCTGGTCGACGATTTTGACGAACAGGATTCCGAGCTGTCAAGCAACGATCCGCTGAACTTTCCCGGGTACCCGGCTAAGCTCAAACAGGCTCAGGGAAAAACGGGTTTGAACGACGCAGTCCTGACGGGACGGGCTCGGATCCGCGGCCAACACTTTGCCCTGGGAATTATGGACCCGACCTTCATTATGGGTTCGCTAGGAACCGCCACTGGCGAGAAGATCACCCGGCTGTTCGAACGAGCGACGCAAGAGCGGTTGCCGGTGGTCCTCTGCACTGCTTCGGGTGGGGCCCGAATGCAGGAAGGAATTAATTCGCTGATGCAGATGGCCAAGATCAGCAACGCTGTGGCCCAGCACGCGGCCGCGGGGTTGCTCTACCTGGTGATCCTGACCGACCCGACGACGGGCGGAGTCACCGCTAGTTTCGCCATGCAGGGGGATATCACCCTCGCTGAACCGCACGCCCTGGTCGGTTTTGCCGGGCGACGGGTGATCGAGCAGACGATTCACCAGAAGATTCCGGCGGATTTGCAGGATGCCGAGAACCTGTTGAGGCACGGCTTTGTCGACCGCATCGTCCGCCGACAGGATGAAAAAACAACCATCTGGCAATTATTGCAATACGGAGGTGGGCAGCATGACTAAGGAAGACGCGGGAGCGATCGTCGCTGCGGCCCGGAGTACGCAGAAGATTACCATGGCCGAAATTACCCAGCAATTATTCGATCATTTTATTGAACTGCATGGTGATCATGCGGGCAGTGACGACCCGGCCATCGTCGGCGGTCTGGCCTTCTTCCATCAACGGCCAGTGACAGTGATTGGCACCGACCGGGGAGCAGACGTCAAGGACCGGCTGGCAACCCATTTTGGCTGCCCGACACCGGGCGGTTATCGTAAGGCGCTGCGCCTCGCTAAACAGGCGGCCAAATTCCAGCGGCCGGTCATCTTTTTTGTCGACACACCGGGGGCCTATCCGGGACAGAGAGCCGAAGAGAACGGACAGGGAGCCGCAATCGCGGCCAACCTCCTGCAGATCGCCCAATTGCCGACACCGATCATCACGGTGATTTACGGTGAAGGCGGCAGTGGCGGGGCTTTGGCCCTAGCCTGTGGTGACCAGGTGTGGATGATGGCCAAGAGTACCTATTCCATTTTGTCGCCGGAAGGTTTTGCTTCGATCCTTTGGAAAGACAGCCGGCGGGCGGACGAAGCGGCTGAATTGATGCAGCTGACGCCCAAACAATTGCTGAAACAGCGGGTGATCGAAGGGATCATCGACGAGCCAGACGACCACCGGGCAGTGCTGGCAGCCATCGATGCGGTTTTGCAGCCCCAGCTGGACAAGTTGTGTTCGCAAACACCGGCGGAGCTACTAGCAGCCCGCCGACAACGATATCGAAAATTTTAAAGGAGCTAATCATGGAAGGAATTTTAGCAGATAAGAAAATCCTGGTAATGGGGGTTGCCAACAAGCGCTCCATCGCCTGGGGATGTGCCCAAGAAATGGCCAAGCAGGGTGCAACGATTATCTATACTTACCAGAATGAACGGATGAAAAAGAGCGTTGCCCGCCTGGCCGAGGATGATCAGCGGCTGATCGAATGCGACGTGGCCAGCGACGAGAGCATCAACCGGGCCTTCACGACGATCAAGGAGCGCTTTGGTCAGCTGGACGGGCTCGTTCACGCCATCGCCTACGCCCGCAAGGAGGAACTGGCTGGTTCGATTCTCGATACGACCCGGGATGGCTACGCTCTCGCCCAGGACGTCTCCGCATATTCGCTGCTGGCGGTTGCCAAAGCGGCTCACCAGCTCGACTTGTTGAAGCGTCCCGCTAGTATCGTGACCCTGACCTACTTCGGCTCCGAACGGGCTATTCCAAGTTACAACGTGATGGGGGTTGCCAAGGCGGCCCTGGAAGCGAACGTCCGTTACCTCGCTCGTGACATGGGTGAATTCGGGGTCCGGGTCAACGCGATCTCTGCCGGGGCAATGAAGACTCTCGCCGTGACCGGCATTAGCGGCCATGCTGACCTGCTGAAGATGTCCAAGTCCCGGACGGTTGACGATCAGTCGGTGACCCTGCCGGAAATTGGTGGCACTTGCGCCTTCTTGATGAGCGATCTTTCCACCGGAGTAGTCGGTGATGTGATCTATGTTGACAAAGGGGTTCATTTGATTTAGTTTCTCCAAATTGGAAAATAATGAGAAAAAAACCAGTGCATGATTGCGCTGGCTTTTTTTAGTAATTTCTTCTTTTCGAAACCCTGATTGGGTGCCAACTTGCTAATCTTAAGTCAAGCTTCGACAGCGGTGAAGCTTGCTAAGATTATTGCAAAAGCACCCACTGATGCCGGGTGGTAACGATTGACACCAGGGCTTATTTTCATTATCATTTAATTATTCTTTAATTTTAACTTAATACGATAAGGGGTGTGGTCGATGAATCATTATCAAATTGTGCCGGTCGGGGACCAGGCGCTGGAGATCAGTTTTGCCAACGAAATTAATCCGCAGATTAACCAACAGATCCACCAGCTGGGAGGACTGATCCTGAGAGCCCACCTCCCCGCTGTCCAAACGGTGGTGCCGGCCTACCACACCCTAACGGTCCTGTTTGATGGCAGTCAGACCGACTTTAACGAATTAAAGGCCCCAATCCAGAAATTGGTGCAGCAAGCGCTGAAGACCAAGGCCGCGCCGGCCAAAACCTGGTTGATTCCGGTTTGCTATGGGGGCGAGTACGGTCCCGACCTCGGCAAGCTGGCCGACTTCGCCCACGTCAGCAAAAAAGAGGCGGTCCAGCTCCACACGGGGCGGGATTACCTGATCTATTTTCTGGGCTTCCTGCCCGGTTTTGCCTATATGGCGAGCGTGGCTGACCAGATCGCAATGCCCCGCTTAGCCAAGCCGCGTCTGAAGATTGCGGCCCGTAGCGTTGGCATTGCTGGCAAGCAGACGGGCTTTTATCCGGTGGCTTCCCCTGGTGGCTGGCAAATCATTGGGCGGACGCCGGTTGATCTCTATCGTCCCGACCACCCGCAAAGTTTTTATGCAGCGGGCGATCAGGTGCGCTTTGTCGCGATCGGCGAAGAAGAGTATCGTGCCATTCGCCAAGCGGTGAAGGCGGGAACGTACCAAGTGAAGGCGGTGACAGACGATGGCAATGCTTAATATCGAAAAGCCGGGGGCTCAGACGACGATCCAGGATGGTGGCCGGCCCCAACACCAAATCAACGGCTTCCCGGAAGCGGGAGGGATGGACCAGCCGGCCCTGCAAATGGCCAACCTCCTCGTCGGCAACGCCTTGACGGCCCCGGTGATGGAATTTGTGATCGCCGGGCCGACGATTCGCTTTGACCAACCCACCTTTGTGGCAGTGACCGGCGGGAATTTCAACGTCCAGCTGAACGGCAAGGCAGTGCCAAATTACCGCTGTCTGCACGTCCAGGCCGGCGACCGGCTGGTGATCGGCCAGGCCGCGGCGGGAATGTTTGGTTATCTCGCCATCCGGGGCGGCTTTCAGGTGCCGCGCTTGATGGACAGTGCCTCGACGATCCTGCGACTGCACCTCGGCGGTTTCCACGGTCGTGCCTTGCAGGCCGGTGATCAGCTTAGCTACCAGCCATCCTGGTTGCTGTCCGCTTACTATCACCGACGCACGCAGGGACCGGCTTTGCCCGCTCCCGATCAGGTGACGACGATCCGGGTGTTGCAAGGGCCCCAATGGGATGAGTTTTCCCAGGAAGACCAACAGCGCTTTAGCACTCAGGAATACACGGTAACCAAAAACGTCGACCGAATGGGCTACCGTTTGACGGGTCAAGCGCTAACCAGCAAGCTGCCAAGTATGCTCTCGGCCGCGACCGTTCGGGGAGCGGTGCAGCTGACGTCTAGCGGTCAACCGATCGTGTTGATGGCCGACCGGCAGACGACGGGCGGCTACCCCCTGATTGCGGTAGTGGCCGGGGTCGACTTACCAAAACTGGTCCAGTCACGGCCCGGTCAAAAGATCAAGTTTCAGCTGGTTGAGTTGGCAGATGCCAATCAGCTGTTGAAAAAGCAAAAACAGCAGTTAGGGGCGCTGGCGCAACAAATCCGCCACGCCCGCTACCAACGTCCTTACGGTATCGAACGCACCGCTAGTCAACGGCTGGCAGAATTATTTTAGGAAGTGAATTCTCGTGAAAACTGATAATATTGAAGCCCTGATTAAGCTGTTGAAAGACAACAACCTTGCTGAACTCGAATATTCCAACAAGGACGAACACATCAAATTGCGGTCCCTCAACCCGCATGTCAATACTCTTAATGTTCAGCCAGCACCAGCGCAGGCTGATGCTAAGCAGGCAGTCATGGCACCCAAGGCCACAGTTGCGAACAATAACACGATTAACGCACCGAGCGTCGGGGTCTTTTACACTGCCAAGTCACCTCAGGAGCCGCCCTATGTCAAGGTCGGTGACCAGGTCAAGAAGGGAGACGTCGTCGGGGTCATCGAAGTGATGAAGGCCTTTACAGACGTTGTCGCTGACCGGGAAGGGACGGTAGAGAAGGTCCTCGTCAATAACGAAGAGGGGGTCGAATATGGACAACCACTTATTCAGCTTAAGTAGCTCGCTCAGCAAGTGGCCCTTTCACAAGGTGCTGATCGCTAACCGAGGGGAAATTGCCGTGCGGATCATCCGTACTTGCCGCATCCTGGGTCTGAAGACGGTGGCGGTTTATTCGGAAGCGGACCGTGACGCCCTTCACGTGAAGCTGGCGGACGAAGCTGTTTGCATCGGGCCAGCCAACGCTAACAGCAGCTACCTCAACATTTCCGCGATTATCACGGCGGCCGAACTGACCGGTGCCGAAGCGATCCACCCCGGTTACGGTTTCCTGTCCGAAAGTGCCGACTTTGCCCAGGCGTGCGAAACGCACCAGATCAAGCTGATCGGGGCGAGTTCAGCCGTAATCCGGCTGCTGGGCGACAAGGAGCAGTCGCGGCTGACGATGAAGCAGGCTGGCCTCCCGGTCGTCCGGGGCAGTGCCCACACTATCACGACCCTGTCGGACGCCCTAGAGCAGGCCGAAGAGATCGGCTACCCGTTGATGCTGAAGGCGAGTGCCGGTGGTGGCGGCAAGGGGATGCGGATCATCAACTCCCCTGAAGAGATGAAAGCCAAGTTCGGGACGGCCCAGGAAGAGGCCATGGCGTCCTTTGACAGTAACGAAATGTATCTGGAACAGTATCTAGCAAAACCGCGCCACATTGAGGTGCAGATCGTCGCTGACCAGTACGGCAACGTGGTCGCCCTCGGGGAACGGGATTGCACGATTCAAGCGCGTCACCAGAAGGTCATCGAAGAAGCACCGGCCCTGGTGGTACCGCCAAAGACCCGCGATGAGATGCTGCGGCGGACGGAACGGGCCGTCGCTCAGCTGCATTATGAGGGCGCCGGGACGATTGAATTTCTCTACAACCGGGACGGCAGCTACTACTTCATGGAGATGAATACCCGAATCCAGGTCGAACACCCGATTACCGAACTGGTGACCGGGGCTGACCTGGTCGAATTGCAGTTGCGGATCGCGGCCGGGGCGGAATTGAGCAAGCGCCATGTTCAGACACGCTGCTTCGCTCTTGAATGCCGGGTGAACGCATTGACGCCGGGCAAGATCACCGCTCTGCACCTGCCGGGCGGCCAGGGGGTGCGGGTCGATACCGCCCTCTACCAGGGCTATACGGTGCCGGGAAACTACGACGGTATGATTGCCAAGATCATCGTCTACGGCGACCGGCGGCAACGGGTTTTGCAACAGATGCAGGCTGTACTCGATGAGACGGTGATCGGCGGTATTCAAACCAACCTGGATCTGCTGGTCCAGATCCTGCAGGAACCGGATTTCCAACGGCTGACGACGACTGTCAACTGGCTGGATGACTTAGAAGGGAGATCATAAGGTGTTAACAGTTGATTTAAATAGTGATTTAGGCGAAAGCTTCGGCCGTTACACGATCGGCAACGACGAACAGGTCTTGCCGCTGATCACTTCGGCTAACGTGGCCTGCGGTTTTCACGCCGGGGACCCGAGTGTGATGGCCAAGACGGTTGCCATCGCCCAGGAAAATCAGGTGGCTGTCGGGGCTCATCCCGGCTACCCTGACCTAAACGGCTTCGGTCGGCGCAAGATGGCGATGGATCCAGATGACGTGACCAATATGATCACTTACCAGGTCGGCGCCCTGGCAGCCTTTACGGCAGGGCACCGTCTGCACCACGTCAAGCCGCACGGAGCCCTGTACAACGCAGCCGGGAAGGATCTGGCCCTGGCAATTGCGATCTGCAAGGGGATTAAGCGCGTCGACGCGCAGTTGCCGATTTACGGCCTGTCTGGCAGCAATCTGATTAAGGCCGCCGCAGAGGTCGGGATTCCGTCACGTTCAGAAGCCTTTGCTGACCGGGCCTACCAGGCGGATGGCAGTTTGGTGCCGCGCTCCCAAGCCGGAGCGGTACTGACGGATCCACAGGAAGTGGCTGAGCGGGCTGTCCGGATGATCAAGGACCAGGCGGTGACGGCCATTACCGGCGAGAAAGTAGCACTCAAGGTGGATTCGCTGTGTGTCCACGGGGACAACGCCGCTGCCCTGGCAATTGTCAAGGAACTGCGCAAAACGCTGAAAGCAGACAGCATTGCTCTGCGAGCGTGCTGATAAAAAAGAGGGGTGGGATTTGAATGAAAGAAGAGGGAAAGAGTCAGTTAAATCAATCGCACAACAATAAACTCCGGGCCGCCGCGATCGGCGGGGCCTTCCTGATGGCGATGTCGGCGGTAGGGCCGGGCTTTTTGACCCAAACGGCGACCTTCACCAGTCAGATGGGGGCGAACTTCGGTTTTGCGATTCTGATTTGTATTTTAGTGGACATTGTCGTTCAGCTGAATATCTGGCGAATCATCATTGTGGCTGGGAAACGGGCCCAGGTGATCGCTAATGAAGTCTTCCCGGGACTGGGTTACCTGCTGTCGGCCCTCGTGGCGATCGGCGGACTGTTCTTCAACATTGGGAACATCGGCGGGGCCGGGCTCGGGCTCAACGTGCTTTTCGGCATCCCGGCCCGGGACGGGGCGATCATCGTCGGGATCTTTGCCATTATCGTCTTGATCATCAAGAATGCTCTGGCCGCGGTTGACCGGACCGTTCAAGTGCTGGCGGTCATCAAAATTGCGATTTTAGTTTATATTTTGTGCATCATGAAGGTGCCTTATGGAATGGCGGTTCAGCACACTTTTGTGCCGACCAAGATCAACTTCTATTCGATCGTGACGATCGTCGGCGGGACCGTCGGCGGCTACATCTCCTTTGCTGGTGGGCACCGGTTGTTGGCCGGTGGCGCTAAAGGGGAAGGCGACATCAAATACGTTAACGAAGGGGCCCTCACCGGGATCGGCCTGGCTTCCGTGATTCGGGTAATGCTGTTCTTGGCTGGTCTGGCCGTGATCGTCGCCGGTTACAAGCTGGATCCTAGCAACCCGGCAGCCTCGATCTTCAAATACGCGGCCGGCAACTTCGGTTACAAGTTCTTCGGTTTGCTGTTGCTGGCTTCGGGTCTGTCATCCACTCTCGGTTCGACTTTCACATCAGTATCCTTCCTCAACTACGCGGTATCGAACAACTCCTCAGAGCGTTTTGAAAAGCTGCAGCGTTATCTGACGATGGGCTTTATCATCTTCTCGACGATTGTCTTTTACTTTATCGGCCAGCCGGCCAAAGTGCTGGTTGTCGTCGGGGCCCTCAACGGGTTCATTTTACCGATTGCCCTGGCTATCCTGCTGCTGGCGACCTACCGGAGCAAGATCATGAGGGCAACTTACAAGCACCCGCTCTGGCTGAGTATCACCGGCTGGGTAGTCGTGATTTTCATGGCTTACGCGAGCGTTGAAACGGTTATCAACATGTTCTAATAACAACAAAATGGGATTAATCAGACAGCATCTGACTAATCCCATTTTGTTATGGCAGAATTTGGTTTGCGCGGGCGCGCTTGATCACTCCTTGGCGCCAGGCGTAGACGGTCTGCCGTGATTCGTGATAACGGCGGGCAATCTCGCTATCGGATAGTCCGAGATCGAAGACAGCGTGGAGGTAGCGACGCTGCTTGGGGGTCGCCACCTGCTTGAGCTGGCGAATTACTTCCTTATGTGCGGCCCCGGCAGCGGGGTCGGCCGAATGGGGATCAATCGTCAGGATCTCCTTTTGGGTTTCGCTGAGGAGGGGATTGTCCAGGGAGAGCTCGTTGTTGTCGGCTTGCCAGCGGGCCCGGCGGATGCGATCCAGGAGGCGCCAGCGGATGCGCTGGTAGGCAAAGTGCAGGAAGTCTTCGGTATCCGTCAGCGGTTCACGGTCGAAATCGACGTAGGCTGTCGCAAAGAGCAGGCAGGCGTCCTGGAAATAATCATCGTACAAGGAGTCGCTGGGGCGCAGGTAGAGGCCTTTTAAGACTCCGTGGATGAGACGCTGGCGGTCGTTATGCAGTAAAAATTCTAAGCCTTCGCTGAGGCTGCGTTTTCTGGTCATCAAAATCACTCACATTTGGCATTATTTCCGTGGCCGCGGATGAGTTTATGATAAAGAAAATGTAATCGCCTTCCGAATTCTATTTTCGCCAAAAAGATTCCAAAAAAAGATTTACAAGACCGTTTTTCTCCTGTAACTTGGAATTGGAAATAATTCTCTTTAAATTGGTGGGAGAGTAGAAAAGATGGGGGACAATTATGGAAATTAACAATTTCCTTGATGCGACGCGGTTCAACGCGAATTTGATCAGCGAAGAGCTCTTGGATTACCAGCTCACTTGGGAAAATTTTTTGCTGTTGATGGAGCGGCCGGGAGCACGTCACGCACAGACCTTGCTGTTAACGGTTCGGGGAAATCTGCTGGTGGTCAAGCGCCCGTTGCGGGGGCTGCTCCGCGAGTTTTTTGCGAGCCAGTGCCTGGATGATGATCATAACTGGGCTTATTACCAATTCTTTGCCTTGAACAGGCGGTCCCGCTCGGCCGTGGCGGGACGCTACCGCTTGGTACCGACGTGTGCGCCGCGGAGTCACCAGGTGTGCTGGGTGATGGCTCATCAGCTGACTTCGTTTCATGCCCACTGCCGGGGATCGCTGCTGATTTTCCGCCGGCAGCACGCGACCCATTCGCGACTCCAGGTGCTGATCGATTCTTCTTACCAGAAGTTGAAGAATAATTTGGCGGCCGCTGACATGGTCGGTGCTTTCCAGCTGGCGATGATCGAGTACGACCAGTACCTGGCGGGCTGTTCCACGACGACATTGCAGCCGATCGACTATGCCAGACTATTGCAGCTGCATCAGCAACGCGAGCGCTACGACTTTATTTACCAGCGGCGGCGTTTCAACCGCTATTACCGCCATGTCTACGGGGAAGACCTGTCGACGGCCTTGGAGCAGGAATTAAAGCGAACCTTTACCTCTTTTTCGCCCTACTGACCGGGTGGTGTAACACTTTTGTGAAACATTTTGAAATGATTAGCGCCAATAGCTTAACAATGGCGGGAAAAGGACTATAACGGAAGGTGAAAGGAGGTCACTGATTATGACAGTACAAAATGACACAATCAAGAACATGGAGAAGTACCACTTCGACGTGACTGATGCTGATGATAAGCCAGTTGACCTTACGAAGATCAATGACGCCGGCAAGGGCTATGATCTACGGATTGATGACCACGTTGTCCAGGATCAAATGACGGGCAAGGAGATCGTTAACTCAGTAAATGATTTGTTTGCAACGGCAGCTTAAACTAACACGAAATAATTAAAATGCGGATCCGGCTCCCCTGACGTGTACCCAAAAAGTTGGAAGTTGAATATTCTGGCTTGATAATTGAATAAATATTTTTTCTAGGCAACTAGA
>NZ_CANDNU010000007.1 GCF_947387495.1 Limosilactobacillus difficilis | reverse complement strand
CACATAAGCATTTCGCGTTCTTTTATAGTAAGATGTATATAGCTCATAACGGATTACCTCGATTAGTTTGATTTGGTCATTAAACTAATTCTACCCGTTATGGGTTATTTTTTTAATTTATGTTGCACTTGAATTGTAAATTCTCAGGCAAAAGAAAAGCAGCAGCCTTGGGGGAGAACTGCTGCATTATTTGTTATGAATAACCTTGGGGGAGATCTCGCAACTAATATTTTTCGGTTACTATTGGGAGGAGTAATTGAAAAATAATCGGTTTGAGCTGTAATGAAGTCTTCCTTCATTACGCTTATTATGATAACCAGAGAATGTGAAGAAAATATGACCAAAAAGGAAAGACTTTAGTTATTCTCTTCCAATTGATGATCGGATTCAGCTCCAGCGGCTTTTTGGAATTTTCTATACACAAAAGAAGGGAAAGTTCGTATAATAGTTTCCGACTGACAACTTTTAGATGGAGTGGAGAATTATGAAGAAAGACATCGATGTTGATCCAGCAATCGATGAAAAAATCAAACAGCTGTCTCAGGCACATCACATGCGGATTCCGTGGCACGACTTTATGACTGCCGATAACGTGACGACAGCCCGGCGAGCTAGCCTGGGTGAACGGGCCTTGATTGTGGGCCGTATCGGCCTGATGCTTCTCGCTTGTGGAACCGGGGCTTGGCGGGTTCGTGATTCGATGAACGTCGTTGCCCGAAAGTTGGGGATGACCTGCTCGGCCGATATCGGTTTAACTTCGCTCGAATATACTTGTATGGATGATAACCATAGCTATACGCAATCCTTATCGCTGCCTGGCACCAGCGTCAACACAACCCGGTTGACTGAACTGGAAAAATTTATTCGGCTTTTCGACAAACGGGGAGAGAAGATGACGATTGGGGAAATCCATAAGAAATTAACCCATATTGCTAACACCCGTGGCCTGTATTCGCCGATTAAAGTGGGCTTGGCAGCTGCTTTAGCCTGTGCCGCCTTTATCTTTTTGCTGGGCGGTGGCCCGGTGGAAATGGTGTGCTGCTTTGTTGGGGCCTTCTTCGGCAATTTTGTCCGGCGCGAATTAATCGACCGTCACATCACCTTGCTGGCTTGCATTGCGGTGGCTATTGCTGTGGCAGGGGTGGCCTATAGTGCTAGTTTGGCCTTGCTGCGACTGACCCTTCACGTCAATGCGATGCACGAGGCGGGCTACATCGGTGCAATGCTCTTTATTATTCCAGGTTTTCCGTTTATTACCAGCGGCCTAGACATGTCTAAATTGGATATGAAATCTGGTTTGGAAAGGTTGGCTTATTCCCTGCTAGTAATTGTGGTGGCAACGATGGCAGGCTGGTTTGTTGCGATGTGCCTCCATTTGAACCCGCGCAACTTTGAAGCACTGGGCTTAACCCCATTAGTCCTGTGCCTCTTGCGGGTGGTAATGAGCTTTTGCGGAGTTTTCGGTTTCTCGATGATGTTTAACTCCACGCTGAAATTAGCCACGATTGCCGGTTTGATCGGGGCGGTGGCCAATACTCTCCGTCTCGAATTGGTGGATTTAGTGCATATGCCTAGTGGAGCGGCTGCTTTTATCGGTGCCCTTGTAGCCGGATTGCTGGCATCGCTTGTTCGCACGAAGGTTGGGTATCCGCGGATTGCTTTAACGGTCCCGTCAATCGTGATCATGGTTCCCGGGCTTTACATGTACCGGGCAATGTATAACATGGGATTAACTTCTGTCTCGATCGGTGCTTATTGGACCGTTCAGGCGATGTTGATCGTCTTTGCTTTACCGCTGGGCCTGATTACTGCCCGGATTCTGACGGACGACAAATGGCGCCATAATGGTTAAATTGGCAAGGATAAATGAATTGACGAAAGGGGAGCTTCGATGGCAAAGCAAGCCCATTTAAAGTTGGTGACCGGCGCATTACTGATGTCAAATGTGATGGCCGGTCTGGATGGGACAATTGTAAACACGGCGATGCCGGCGATCACTAGTGACCTCCATGGTTTGTCTTATATTGGGTGGATTGTGGCCACCTTTCTGTTGGGAATGTCGGTTTCTTCCTCCTTGTGGAGTAAATTCGGCGAACACGTGGGTAATAAAACAGCATTTTTGCTAGCGACGTCGCTTTTCTTGATCGGCACGGTTGCCCAGGGAATTGCTACGAATATTCAATTCTTTATCATCGGTCGAACGATCATGGGGATCGGTGCCGGTGGGGTCAACATCATTCCGATGATTGTCTATGGCTTTTTGTATGATGATTTGAAAAAACGGGCTCAGGTGATTGGGCTGGCGAGTGCTTTCTTTAACACGGCCTCAATTATTGGCCCCCTGGTTGGTGGCTGGATTGTCGACTTCTTTGGCTGGCGCTGGATCTTTTTCATCAACGTCCCGATTGCCCTGGTGACGGTGACGATCGTCGGAATCTTCTTCAAACCCGCTCACCGACTGGCAGCCGGCAAAAAAGTGGACATCCCAGGAGCAGTTGCTATGATCGTGGGTCTGTCCCTGATCCTGACGGGAATTGAAATGATCGGCACGATTCCTAATTGGGAAGTAGCCATTGTATTGATTGGCGGGGCAGTTGCGATGCTCATCATGTTTCGGCTGGAGAGTCGTTCGGAAGATGCGATCGTACCGACGCGCTTCTTTACCAACCAGCAGCTTTTGCTGGACTTTCTCTTCTTTATGATTATGTGGGGCGCCTTTATCGCCTTTCTGACTTACGTCCCGATGTGGGCCCAGGGGATTCTCGGTCTGAGTGCCTTTCTGGGTGGGGTGACCCAGATCCCAGGTGCCATCACCAATTTTCTTGGATCCGAACTCGTGGCGGTCATTAATTACCGGCCACATAAGTACTGGCTGATCTGTGCCGGCATTTCGAGTTTGGCTATTGCCTTCTTGCTGATTATTCTTGTTGGGAAGGCAATTCCGTTTTGGCTCTTGCTAGTTGCGGGCGCCTTCCAGGGCTTCGGTGTCGGCTTAAATTTCAACGTCCTGCAAATGAGCGTGCAGACCGACGTACCGCTTAATGATATGCCCGCTGCAACTTCAGTGGCTTATTTACTGCGAATTCTCAGCCAAACGATGATGTCGGCGGTTTACGGGGTAGTGTTGAACAATACGATTGTTGAGCACCTTCGCCACCATCATGGCATCACAATGACGATGATGAACCAGCTGACCAACGCGGCGACGGCGAATAAGCTGCCAACTGACTTGCTGCCGGTGATGCGGCAGATTCTTTATGATGCCTACCACAATATTATGTACGTCGGCCTAGGCTTAACTTTACTCGCACTGCTATTGGCTCTAGTTGTTGCCATACGTCACAGTTGGCCCCACTTAGGGGAAAGCACCGATTAAATTTCCCGGGAAATATCGGCAAATAGGTGGGAATTACTGCTCCATATTCATCAGCTAGCGGAAGCGTGATCATTGTTGGCCACGCTTTTTTAAATTTGCTTAAGCTTGTCCCACATTTGTTAATTTCATGGTACGATTAAATTAGTGGCAAATGACGCAATGGCAAAGGAGTTGGCAATGTCTAATAAGAAGTTCTTTAGTCGTAAAATGGCATCCGGCGTTGCCGCCAACATTGGGGCTGATCTGCGCGACCTGACCCGTTGCGGTGATCATTCTTCCCGCCAGGCAGCCATCACTTCGGTGGCAATTCAGCTGTCAGGCTTTAAGGACTCACTAGCTGATCCCCAGGCCCGGGATTTGCTGATTCAACAGGTGCGTGAGGAAGATGATCACGATTACCAGCAGCCAGCTAACGTGAATTTTGATGTTCCTGTGCAGGAGCAAAAAATTGATGGTGGTCAGCTGTTCATTCTTAACCGGCGCAGTGATGATCAGCCGGTGATCATCTACCTGATGGGCGGTGCTTACCTCCAGCGGGCGGATCGCGACCACTGGCGCTACCTCAACCGCTTAGCCTTGCAGACTGATTGCTGTATCTATGTACCGCTTTATCCGCTCGTGCCGGTTAACCAGTTTAACCAGGTTTATCAGTACCTGTTACAGTTTTACGAAACGATGTATGGCCAGTTTGAGGCGAGCCGGATCACTTTGATGGGTGATTCGGCTGGCGGCGGTTTGGCCACGGGCTTCTGTGAATACCTTGGTCAGCGGGGCCTGCCCCAGCCGGGACATCTCATCCTCTTTTCACCTTGGTTAGACCTCGAATTAAAAAATCCTTTGATTGATGAATACCAAAAGGATGACGTCACTTTAGACGCAACTGGGCTGCGGGAAGTTGGTCGCTTGTGGGCTGGTGAAACGTCGCCAGCTGATTATCGACTCAGTCCTATCAACGGCGATATTCGGATGCTACGGGATGTCACTATTTTTGTCGGTACCCGGGAAATTATGTATCCCGATGCCAACGACTTCGTGGAAAAGTTGAAGGACGCGCAGGTACCGGTGAATTACCAGGTAAGCCGGGGTATGTTTCATATTTACCCCCTGTATCCGATCCCAGAAGCTAAAGAAGCGATGAGGATTGTTGATCAGTGCGTGCATGAACAGAAATCATAATGAAAAGGAGCGCTTAATGATGACAAAGGTTGCGGTAATTTTTGCGGATGGTTGCGAAGAAGTTGAAGCCCTGAGCCAAGTTGATATTTTTCGGCGCTTAGGCGTTGAGACCGCGATGGTTGGGCTTGACTCGCTGGACGTGGTGAGTGCCCACCAGGTCGCTCTCAAAATGGATCAGGTAGCTGATGATTCTCTCCTGGACTACGATGCAGTGATTTTCCCTGGCGGAATGGGTGGTGCCAAACGTCTCAAGGAAAGCAAAAAGATGAAAGACATCATGCTGAAGCGGCAGCAGGCAGGCAAATGGGATTGTGCCATGTGTGCTGCGCCGACGGCTTTGGCAGCCTATGGCGTCCTTGATGATGCTGACTACACCGTTTACCCTGGAATGGATAAGCAGACCCAGGCGGATGCCAAGAATGGTCGCTTCCACGAAGACATCACGGTAGTTGACAAGGACAAGCACGTCATCACTAGTCGGGGACCGGCAACGGCATGGGCCTTTGGCTACAAGATTGCTGAAACTCTGGGCCTGGATACCGCAGAGCTGAAGCAGGGGATGCTTTACGATTACTTAAAGGACAACATTCAATTCTCATAATGAATGCTTGAATCTAAAGAAAACCGCTGGCAATGAGCATTACTGCTCTTGCTAGCGGTTTTCTTGTTTTTGAAGAAGCTGAATTCCCTGTCGGGTCTGTTCAATGCTCAGCTGCCCAGGAGCTGATGACTGTTGGACCGTCGCAAAGGTGATCGCCGATCCAAAGATGGCGCCGGCAATACGGGTAATGGTGCCTAGCGGGCCCATCGCCATGGTGACGATTGGTTGCTCAAAGTGTTCTTTAGCCCAGTTGCTGACCGCCAGTAAGCGCAAAACGTCAGCACTGTTATGGGGCATCGTTGCCAGTTTGAGAATATCGGCGCCTTGCTGAGCCATTTGGCCGAGAAGCTTTTTCAGGCCATCAGTGCCCGGAGTGTTGTGGAAATAGTGGGCGCTGAAGATTAGCGGAGCCTTTTTCGCATTTTGCTGGAGATCGACTTGACGCTTGACTTCCCGATCGAATATGTCGGCACAGTGGTTAGCAATTAAAAGTTGTAGCAGTCGTTGGTAATACTGGTCATCGCCCACGAACTGGCCCCCTTCTTGCTTCGTTCGAATTGTGGCAATGAGCGGGATCTGCTGGCAGCGACGGTGAAGGCTTTGTCCTGTTTTGATGAGTGTATCGTCGCTGAGGTCTTGAAGGTAGTCGACTCGCCATTCGATTAGGTCAGGTTGCTTGTTGAGGGCCGCATCGAGCTGGGCTGTCAACTGGGGAAGGGCTCGGCCGGTCAATGGCACTGCAATCTTAGGTAGTCCGGCTCCTAACTGTAGTTGTTTAATCTGCAAGGGCATTATCAGTCACCTCTTTCAAAAATTTCTTGCCGGATGATGTCAACTGGCATTTGCTGTCCCGTCCACTCTTGAAATGCGGCAGCTCCTTGGTAGAGCAGCATTCCCAAGCCATTGTAGCTGTGCTGAACTCCGGTCTGACGTGCTAGGCGTAGGAGCTTTGTTTGCCGCGGCTCATAAACCGTATCGTAGACAACCAGATCAGGGCGAAGCATGCTAGGATCGGTGATCGGACTGAGGTCTTTCCACTTGCCCATCCCCAGGGTGGTAGCATCGATCAAAATTGCGGAGGACGCTAAGCACTTGCGCAGGATTTGCTGGTCTTCGAGGGCGTGAAGGTGGGCAGTTGCCGCTGTTTTTTGATTGATGAGCTGGACTAAACTTTGTGCTTTTTGCCAGTGAGGCCCGTGACGGTTAAAGAGGTGCAATTCTTTGGCCCCGTCGAGGGCCGTCTGGATGGCAATGGGCGTGGCCGCACCACCGGCACCGATTATGGTAATCGTCTGGCCAGTCACGGAATGGCCGTGGGCAGCGAGGTCGTTGGTGACACCACGACCGTCTGTCGTGTCACCAGTCAGCTGACCATGATCATTGATGATTGTGTTGACAGCTCCTGATAAACGAGCGATGGGCGTTAACTTGTCCAGAAGGGGAAGGACTGCTTCCTTGTTGGGCATGGAAAGGTTAGCTCCGCGCATCTTGAGTGTCTTCATGGCTTGAATAGCCGCGGGCAAGCCTTGACGGTTAACGTCAAAGGCGAGGTAAGCGTAATTGAGGTGCAGGCGGGCGCAAGCCAGATTGTGCATTGCAGGGGATAGGGAATGACTGATTGGACTAGCAAAAATGCCGAGTAAGCGGGTTTGCCCATCGATTTGGGGAACCATCATGTCGTTTTGGGGGCTCATCCAATCTCACTTCCCATCATTGTTATCGAACTGCAGCCAAGTTTCTAATTGTGTGACATCAACCGGGTAGAATGCCGGCTGGCCGATTTGTTTCAGGTAGACGAAAGTTAGGCGTCCTTTTCGGACCTTTTTGTCATGCCGCATCGCCGCAAACATCGCCGGTGTGCCGAGAAGCGAATCAGTCAGCGGCAAGCCCACTGCCTGCAAGGCCCGGCCAACTTGATCGCTGGTGCCTGGCGCAGTCAGGCCGAGTCGTTCAAATTGTCGGCAAATCTGGAAGGTGCCGACCGCTACTGCTTCTCCATGGAAAAGCCGACCGTGCGCTGCTAGTTCAATCCCGTGGCCGATAGTATGGCCAAAATTCAGCAGGCGCCGGAGATTGCCTTCACGTTCGTCCTGGGAAACGACATCTGCTTTGAAGCGGATACTGTGGAGGATCAGTTCATTAGCATGAGCGGGGATATCGGCGGGATTCTGCACTTGTTGGACGAGGTTCCAGAATATGCCGCCCTTCATTGCAGCACACTTGACTACTTCGCCGTAGCCTTCAACAGTGACCCGCGACGGGAGTGTGGTGAGGGTATCGGGATCGATCACCACGAGGTCGGGTTGGTAAAAGGTGCCGACCAGATTTTTCCCGCTGGGGATGTCGATTGCCGTTTTGCCGCCGACGGAACTGTCCACCTGGGCCAAGAGCGAGGTTGGAATTTGAATCAGACTGATTCCCCTAAGCCAGAGGGATGCGGTTAACCCTGCCAGGTCGCCGATAACCCCACCACCGAGAGCAATGATTCCGTCAGTCCGGCTGAGCTGATTAGCGGCGCAGGCCGTGATGGTCTGTTGGAGGACTTGCCAGGATTTGCTGCTTTCACCAGCTGGAACCGTCAGACTGGCCGCACTAAAACCGGCACTTTGGATCTGTTCTGTTACGCCGCGCAGGTAGTGGGGAGCGACGTTCGTGTCGGTAATGATGAGCACCTTGCGTTTGGACCATACTTGGCTGATAATTCGGCCGAGTTGTTGGAGCAGGCCGTTGGCGATGAGGATGTCGTATTCTTTGGACTTGGTCGTCACGTGAATTGTTTCCATTAGGCATCCACCTCCTCAAAATTGTTCATCAAGTTATGCATTGCCAGGCTCTTTTTGGCCAATTGTTGGAACATTGCCGGTGTTAAAGCCTGGGGACCGTCAGAGAGCGCCTGTTCGGGATGGTCATGAATTTCAACGATCAACCCATCCGCCCCAGCAGCTATTCCGGCTAAACCGACGGGACCGACCAGGCTGCGATCACCGGTTGCGTGGCTCGGGTCGGCAATGATCGGGAAGGGAGTCAACTGACGCAGGACAGCGATGGCCCCCGCGTCGAAAGTGTTACGGGTGTGGGTATTGTCGAAGGTCCGAATTCCACGTTCGACCAGCATGATTTGGTGATTGCCTTCTGCAGCAATGTATTCAGCGGCGTTTAACCAGTCATCCACGGTGGCACTCATTCCGCGCTTCAGGGCGACGGGAATATTGGTTTTGCCCACGGCTTTCAGCAGGGAGAAGTTTTGCATGTTGCGGGAACCGATTTGAATGATATCAGTGTATTGTGCGACCATGGGAACGTGTTCGTCATCCATCACTTCAGTAATGACGTCCATTCCCTGTTCGTCCGCGGCTTCGCGGAGAAATTTCAGGCCGGCTTCCCCGAGCCCCTGGAAGGAGTATGGTGATGTCCGTGGCTTAAAAGCACCACCACGGAGAACGGTAGCCCCGCCTTGCTTGGCAACGGCAGCCATTTTTCTGACGTGTTCTTCGCTTTCAACACTGCATGGCCCCGCCATGATGGCCAAGCTGCCATCACCGATGGTTGTGTGGGGGAGGCGAATAACTTCATTTTCGGGGTGCAGGAGGCGAGAACTTTGGATAGCTGCGGGAACGTCAGTGATGATCTCCAGGGCGTTTTGCCGAATTGCAGCCGGCAATTGGTCGATGCTGATGCCGGCAATTGAAATCCGGTTGCGGTGGGTGAAGACGTCGCGATGGTGACCGAAAATGGCGGTCAATTTGTTAATATCGGTGGCAGCGGTGGATTCTGGTAAAACAATAATCATGTGCATTTCCTCCATTCAATCTCAACATCTGGCAAAAAGAAAAAGGCTTCGCGGCGATGCGAAACCCTGGAATCCTTGAATGAGATTCGTGAGATGAAGGGAGCCGCAACGCTTCTTCTTCGTTGCGGCTCAATTTCCATGATGAAAATCGGTTATTGGTCGCAACTTGTGCGGGATGTAATGCCCGCGCAAGTTGCACAAGCATTATCTGGACCGATAACCGTTATAAAACGCGTTCAATTGATTGACTCGCCATTCCATCATGAGAAACTCCTTTGCTTTATTAAAGTTTAATTAGATTTCAATTTAGTTAACATTATATTAGGCATTGCTCTGTCTATCAACCGCTTTTTTAATATTTCCTGAAAAGATGTGCTTTGCATCTGTGTTGCACGCATTTTGATTAGCATATACAATGGTCTAGTAAATATAGAAAGACATAACTAGGAAGGATGTTGTCAGGAATGGCAAAACGAATTGCAGAATGTACGACTTTTCTTGCCGGAAAAGATGCCACAATTGATGGTTCCACGATGGCAGGCCGCAATGTGGATACCTTTGGTCCACTGGACCCGCAGAAAGTAAAGGTCTACCCAAGTTATCATAATCGTGATCATAGTGTTCATTCCTACCTTAACAAGTTCGTTGGTCAGTGCCCTCGTGACGGTTACCGTTACCAAGGGGTGCCCAACATTGATAATAACCTGCATAAGGAAGGGGTTTTCGACGAGAGCGGCTTTAACGAAAAGGGTGTTGGTATGAGTGCAACCGAAAGTGTCTATGCCAACGAACGCGTTTTAGCTTATGATCCGTTGAACACCGAGAGTGGGGTCAACGAAGACGTTATCGTTGCGATGACTCTGCCGTTTTGTGACAGTGCCCGTGACGCAGTGAAGCGTCTGGGTGAAGTGATTGCTCAGTATGGCTCTGCTGAAGGCAACGGGGTTATTTTCAACGACGAAAATGACATTTGGTACATGGAAATCGTTACGGGCCATCACTGGGTTGCCCAACGGATTCCGGACGATGCTTATGCTGTGACCGGGAACCGGGTAGCTATTCAGCAAGTTGATTTTAATGACAATGATAACTTTATGTGGTCTGACGGAATTCAGGAATTTGTAGCTGACAACCACTTGAATCCCGACAAAGAGGGCTGGGATTTCCGGCACATTTTCGGGACAGCCACGAGTTTCGACCAGCATTACAACACTCCGCGGCAATGGTATGGTCATCGTTTGATGAACCCGTCGATCGACTACGATCCGCGGGACTACGATCTGCCGTTTATTAGCCGGACGAACCATAAGATCAGTCTGGGCGATATCGAATACTTCCTGGGGAGTCACTACCAGAACACGCCTTATGATCCGCTGGGCAACGGCACGCCAGCACAAAAGGTCGAATTCCGGCCGATTGGTTTGAGCCGAACCCAAAACTCACACATTTTGCAAGTGCGGCCCGACCTGCCAGCTAATGCTAACCACATCATGTGGCTTTGCCTGGGGGTCCCGACCTTTGCTCCCTTTGTTCCGTTCTTCAGTGAAGCTACTACCATCAGCCCGAGTTACGCGATCACTCCGTCTAAGCTCAACATGGGCAATCTGCGGAGTGCCTACTGGATGCAACGTCTGCTGTCACTGACGGTGGAAAGCCACTACGCAAAATTCCTTCACGAAGACCGGGCCTTTTTGAAGGACATGCGGGAAGAACTTTACCGTTGGGTAAATGAAACTGCGGCGGCCGCTGCTAACAAGAAGGGCGAGGAAAACGAACGCTTCTTGAGTGACCAGAGTGCCGAGATGAATTTGCGGGTTGGTAAGAAGACTAAGCGGCTCATCAGTAAGCTGCTGATGGACAGCATGGGGATGTCAAAGCTTACTTTTACGATGGATAAGAACCTCTAATAGTCGCGGCAGTTATGTGAATTAATAAAACCGACCAGTTACTTGCAAAAGTGGCTGGTCGGTTTGTTTTGTTATGGCTATTGTTGTTCGCCGGCCCGCTGGTTAATCACGCTGACAATCGCCAGCATGGTCGAAATCAGCGAACTCTTTCGCCGGTAGACGATGTAGCGTGGTTGCCAGCTTGTCGCGTATTTGGCTTTGTAATGGCGGAGCCCCCGGAAACCATACAATTGATAGCCGTATTCGTAGATAAAATGAGCTACTTTTTCTTCAAAGAAGCTGAAGGGCGATTCACCGACGTTAGCTAAAGGTGCCATCCCGAGGTCAAAGAATTGGTAGCCATGAGCTTGACCGTACTGGAACATGCTGACGAAGATTTTGTCCATGATTCCCGACGGGGCTGCCTGACTGTGGCGCATCAAATCGATGGTGAGGATCTTATGACCGCCAGTTAGCATCAGGGAGGCGAAAGCTACTAGTTGCCCTTCGCGGTTGCGCACTAGGGCGACGGGAGCTTGGTTGAGGTAGGCGGAGGAAAAGAAGCCCAGGGAAAATCCTTTCTCGACGGCTTGACCTAGCCAATCATCTGAGACAGCCTTCATCTGGTTCATCAGTTCATGGTCAAAGGGTGGCTGAACGATGCTGAATTGGTAGCCTTCCCGGTTAAACTTATGCATCAGCGCCCGTTGTGATCGCTGCCGCTTACCGGCGAGGGTAAAGTCAGCCAGCTTTACTAAACCGTCTTCCCCCGTCTTCAAGAAATCAAAGCCAAATTCGTGTAGTAGCATGGTTGTCGGTGCACCGACTTCATAAAAGACAAGTTGGTAACCGTAGCGGTCCGCTTCCTCCATCAGTTGCCGAAGAGCCGGGCGTAGGTAGTGTTGATTACCGACTGGTTCGCCCATGATGATTAATTTGTCATATTTAGGACGGAACATAAAGAAGAGTTGGTCGTGGCCGTCAATTTGGTAGTAATAGATTTGTTTATCATTGAGAAAGGCCAGGTGGCTGGTTTCGTTACCACCAAATTCGTCAATGATGGCTCGCAGGCGGTTGGTGTCGACAGAATCAAAACCGGCGAAGGGATCGATGGCGCTGGTGAAGTAACGCATGATGACAAACATTACCAGTAGGCCGAGCAACAGGCCGATGAGTCCCGATAGCCAGATTTTTTCCCCAGGAAAAACGAGGAAGGCGGGAATATGATGGGTGGCCAGATACTGGGAACGGTTAATGATGCCAATGATGGTATAGACGATTAACGAGCCCAGAAAAATAGTGCTGTCGATAATGATTTTGCCAATGCCGTAAACAAACTTTTCCCGGTAGAGGGTTTTGCGGCTAAACAGGACCATTAATAGAACCACGGTAAGGTAGATGGTCAGTCCCCACGTTCCGAGGTTCCATAAGGTGTTGATGATACCGACTAAAAGGAGCGCCAGCGTTGGCCAGTATGCCTTTTTTAACCGGGATTCGATCCCGCGAGCACAGCTCAGGAGGGCGATGGCAAACAAAACCGTGGTCAGCTGGTGTAAAAAGAAGAAAGTGAAAGGGTAAAAGTGCATTAAAAACTTGTTGCTAGCTGTGAGGTCGGGAAGGGAAGCAGACAAGAGTATCAAAATGCCGGAAGCATACATAAAGGCTGTCAACAGGCCGTGGGAGAGTTGGTGAATTCCTTGCCGCGGCAAATCATTAAAATGGCGGTTAATCCGATTGCCCAACTCGGTTAAGGCCAGGATGCCGCCGATAATGACCGGAACGATGTAGTAAAAGACCCGGAACAGCAGCAACCAGACGACAGCGGTAGAACGGGGAACACCGAGTAGGGATAACTCCATCAACATGATAAAATCAAAGGACCCTAATGCCCCTGGGACCATCGATACCACCCCGATGATTTCGGCAATGATGTACATCGGCAGCACGGCAACAAAGTTGGTCTGAACCCGCATCAAGACACCGATCAGGATGAAGAAAAGGGCGACAAAAAACCATTCGAGCGTCGAACTAGCGACGATGCCGAGTTCGAGTTTGAGCGTCAGATCATGAAACAATTTCGAGTCGTGAAACTGGGTAATGGCAAAGATCAGCGGAAAGTAGCAGCCACCGCCGATCAGCCAGATACTGTAACGGGTGAGATGATTTCCGCTGTGGAAAATGAAAATGAGAGCTAGGGCTAGCCAGCAGAGAACGGATAAGCCGGATAACAAGAAGATGGTAATTTTCGAGATCGCCAGGAGAATTTGAGTTTTGGATGACTTTTTACCATAAAAATAGGCCCGTAAAGTGGCCCCCAACAGACCACCAAAACCAGCGATGTTGGTAAGGGTGTTAGTGATCCAGCCGCTACGGAGTATGTAGGCTGGTGAGTAGGTCTTTTGCTGGCGAAGCAGGTGAACGAGGGCAAAGTCATAACCCAGCATCGGGGTTACGGCCAGGCATCCCAGGACCAACATGATCGCGACGCTCAACGGGGAGAGACTAGCTAAGCCGTGACCGACCTGCTGCCAATTAACGGTTTTAAAAAAATTGCCAAGGGCAAAGATAACAAAAAGGACAACCGAGATCATAAAGATGGTTTGGATAATCCTTTCGTTTTGTTGCCACCAACGGCGAATGCCTTGCACTTTCACCTTTCCTGCCTCCTGCTTCAAATTAATTTACAGCTATTATATAATATGTCAGATTCTTACTCACAAAAAATCAAAAAGCTGTTGACGAATCTGCATTTCTTCCGTATAATTTTAAATGTTGTCAATGGTCCGTTGGTCTAGTTGGTTTAGGACGCATCCCTGTCACGGATGAGATCACGCGTTCGAGTCGCGTACGGACCGTCTTATTATTAAACCGTCGTGGGTTTCCGCGACGGTTTTCTTGCGTCAAAGGGGTATTAGCTATGGAAAATACTTGGATTTATCGTGGCGACGAGCCAATTAAAATTAAGAAATATTTGCAGAGCCTGGGGATGGGTCACCGTTTATTTAACGATATCAAACACGGCGATGGTCAGTTTTTGGTTGATCATCGCCCAGTTCGGCCGACAACGAAAATTCTGCCAAATCAGCCACTAACCATTAAGGTGCAGGCTGAAGCCGCCGATCCAGAAGTCGTCAGCAGCGATCAGGAGTTGAAGCTTGCTTTCGAGGATGCCAATTGGCTAGTAGTCAACAAACCAGCAGGGTTAGCTTCGATTCCCGGCCCGACCACCGGGAATGATACCATCCTCAACCGGGTAAAGGGGTACTTGGAGCGGCAACACTCGGATGACTTGCGCCCCCACTTGATTACGCGACTTGATCAAGGAACTTCAGGCTTATTGCTGGTCGCAAAGAACCATGTTGCCCAGAGCATGATCAGTCCACAAGTACAGGGACACTGCCTGGGTAAGCAATACTTGGCGCTGGTTCAGGGGCGGATTGAACTCGACGGCGGAACGATTGATCAGCCAATTACCCGGGTGACCGGTCAGGCTCGACGGGTGGTTAGCGCCGATGGTCAGCCCGCCCAAACGGAATACCAGGTGCTTCGTCGTGGGGAAGACTGGACACTGGTCCGGGCTGTTTTAAAGACGGGGCGGACTCACCAAATTCGGGTACATTTTGCGAGTCTTGGGCATCCCCTACTGGGTGATCAGCTCTATGGCGGTTCACAGAACTTGATTGAACGGCAGGCTCTGCATGCCAGTCGTCTTTCGTTCACCGATCCGTTTACGCAGAAGAACGTTTCGCTGACTGCTGATTTGCCGGCGGATATGGAAAAAATTATTGCTTAGTTGGCGATCGGCTCGGTTGAAGTTTCGATTTTGTGCTAGGCTAGAAGTTGTGAAGATTTACCGAAGGGAGACGTTATTGTGAGTGCAGAAGGATTAAGTTTTGCTGATTTAAGTGAAGAGGCACAAAAGACAGCGTTAGATTCATTTGCTGACTTTTATGTTGCTGGGTTCAAGGCCGATGACCTAGAAATCATTAACATGAATGCTAATGACGAAGATATGGCCATGATCAATCACTTAATTGGTGAGAACAAATTCATGACCAATGACAACTTAAAAGAGGTGAGCCTTGCTCGGACCAAGCAAAATTACCTTAACGTCATTAAGAGCTTGGACATGACCTACACCCAGGATGGTCAGCCGAGTGAGAGTTGGGTGAAATGGACTCGTGAACATCGGAAAAGTGAACCATCAGAAGATTAAACTATACCAAGTGAAAAACAGCTGCCTACAGGGGTGGCTTTTTTTATTTCCCGGGTAATTCATTCTTGCTCAGCTTGTCGCTACCATTCAATTCTCCATTGTGATAAACTAAAAATAAGTTTGATCCGTATGAAAAATGTGACTCAGCTACCAGTTGGGCACAAAATCTGAATAATCCGCTGACGATCCTGATGTAAGGGCATCGTTCGCGTTTTTCAGCATACAAATAAAAAATAAAGGAAAGGTATTATGCGCAAGCTCAAAATCCATAATAACGAAGTGGCCTTTTTTGCCATGGGCGGCCTTGGCGAAATCGGCAAGAACATGTATTGTGTGCAGTTCCAGGATGAAATCATTATTATCGACTGTGGGGTTCTCTTCCCGGAAGACGAATTGCTCGGGGTTGATTATGTTATTCAAAACTACGATTACCTTGTTGAAAATAAGGATAAGATCAAGGGAATCTTCATCACTCACGGCCATGAAGACCACATCGGCGGTTTACCGTTTTTCCTGCAAAAGGTCAACGTGCCGATTTACGCCGGTCCTTTTGCGATGTCGCTTATCCGTGGCAAGCTGGACGAAAAGCATTTGCTGAAGTCTGCTGAGCTGCACGAAATTAACGAATTTGATGAAGTTCACTTTAAGAAGATGTGGGTCAGCTTCTTCCGGACGACTCACTCGATTCCAGACACCCTGGGAGTTGCTGTTCATACGCCACAGGGGACGATTGTTCAGACGGGGGACTTCAAGTTCGACCTGACTCCGGTAGGCCACCTGCCAGCACCAAACTTCCAACAGATGGCAAAACTAGGCGGCGACGGGGTGCTCCTGTTAACTTCTGATAGTACTAACGCTGAACGGCCGCAGTTTACGAAATCGGAACGCTGGGTTGATATCCATATCCGGCGGATCTTTGAACGAATTAAAGGGCGGATTATCTTCGCTTCCTTTGCCTCAAACGTCTACCGGCTCCGGGAGGCGAGCGATGCTGCTATTAAGCAGGGACGCAAGATTGCTGTCTTTGGCCGCAGTATGGAAAACGCCATCTCAGCAGGTCAAGAACTCGGTTATCTCAATATTCCGGATGATTATCTGATTGATCCGAATGATATCAATTCCTATCCGCCTGAAAAAGTTCTGATCATGTGTACGGGTTCCCAGGGTGAACCGATGGCTGCCCTGAGCCGCATTGCCAATGGAACGCACCGGCAAATCACGATCCAGCCGGGCGACACAGTAGTCTTCTCCTCCAACCCAATCCCAGGCAACACCACTAGCGTCAACGCCCTGATCAATAAGTTGGAAGAAGAGGGCGCCAACGTCATTCACGGTTATGTCAACAATATCCACACTTCCGGGCACGGTGGCCAGATTGATGAAGAGCTGATGATTCGTTTGATGAAGCCGAAGTTCTTTGCCCCGGTTCATGGTGAGTACCGGATGCAGAAAATCCATACCCACTTGGCCGAAGAAGCTGGGGTGCCGCTCGATCACAGTTTTATTCTGGCTAATGGTGATGTCCTAGCCCTTACCAAGGATTCATGTCGGGTGGCGGATCACATTGAAACTGCCGGAGATGTCTACATCGATGGTCGTGATGTGGGTGATTCCGTTGGCAATCCAGAAATTCGCGAACGGCGGCTGCTGTCCGAAGAAGGGGTTGTGACCGCGGTGGCAGTTGTGGATTTGAAAGACTACCAAATCGTGGCGGGACCTGATATCGTTTCACGGGGGTTCGTTTACATGCACGAGTCCCAAGAGCTGATCAAGGCAGCTAACCATGAAGTCTTTTGGGCAATTTTGAATACCTTCAAAAATCACCAGCACGTTGATGCCCGGGTAATTAATCGGACGATTGTCACCAGGCTTCAAAAACTGCTCTTTGAACGGACCGGTCGTCGCCCTGTGATTATCCCAATGGTCACGATTTTAAATGCTGACAGCAAGGAAGCTCGCCAAAACAACCGTTATGTCGGTCACAAGAATCACCACAATAAGAGGAACCACCAGAATAATCGGTCAACAAATCATCGCCAACAAGGTCACAAGCAAAAGCGACACGAGACCGAAAAAAAGCAAAACCAAAAAGCCGCGACAACTACTGAATAATGATAAGAATGCTGGCAAGAACTGTGAATCTTGCCGGCATTTTTTAGCTAAGCTTGGCGAGAATAGCACGATAGTGCTGTGATATAATCAGATTAAATAATTGGATTTTAAAGTATCGAAAATAATACTAATAACACCGCTTCACCATGAGGACACTGAGTAATTTCGTATAGAGTAACCTTGAGTTTGTGCTGAGATAACGACACGAGTTGCGGTCAGGTTAAAAATAGCTGACGGAAACCAAGCCAGTATACTTTAGAATACGAAAACTAGGTGGTAGTCCTATGAAACTGCTAGGCTAGGGACGAGCCTTGGTTAATAGTCGTAACCTCTGTTCGAACGTTTGCTAAGAACTAGTAAAGCAAGTATGCGATGTTCCCAGAATCTCTCACTTCAAGCGTTAAACCGTAGGTTTAGCTAAGTGGGAGTAGTTCAAAATGGAACTAAAAGGAGGAGATTGGGATGACTAAGGCAGACGAACAATTCGTTGAATTAGCTAGTGGCAAAGTCAGCTTAGCCCAATTAGAGGCGCTGACAAGCGTCTTGCCATTGGAACTGGACCTAATTGATGCTGACGATAATTTTAGCTGGTATAACCAGACAATCGACCGGGGATCGACGGCGGGATTAAAAAAGCAGCTCGGTCAGTCTGTAGTGAAACGCTTCCCTGATGCCGCCAAATGGATGCCAGGAATGCTCTACGCTTTCCGCAAGGGTAAACGTAATACGGCTGAAGTTGCTAGCAATGTTGACGGTCAACGGGTGGTGACTACTTATGCAGCTTTGCATGACCACCAGGGTCACTATCTGGGCACGTTGGTAATCAGTGAAAATGTCGAACACATTGCTGATTTGCTGAGTCAGCACCGGTTTAAGGACAGCACAGTTCCAGATGCGGTGACCGGGGCCTCCTCTTACGAAAGCAAAGAATACCAGCAATTTATCGACCACTTCCTCCAATGATCCCTAATTTAGCCCAACACACGGTTTCCTTGACGGGTCATGCCTTGGGAACCCGCATCGTCCTGACCGCATTTGGGACCACGGACCGGGCGCTTCTGCAGCGGACGCTACAACTCATTGATCATTATGAGGATCTCTTAACCGTCAACCGTAATCATTCGATGGTTATGTCCGTCAACCAGGCTGCTGGCAACCATCCGGTACAGCTGACGCCGATGGTGTATACGTTAGTCAAAAGGGCAGTGGAAGTCAGCCGGCAGCGTTTTGGCTTTAATGCTTTGATTGGTCCCCTGGTCAAGGCGTGGCGGATTGGTTTTAAGGGCGCCCATGTACCCACTGATGAACAAATTGCGGCTAAGTTAAGGCTCACTGATCCCGATGAAGTTGAATTGAATGATCAAGATCAGACTGTTTACTTACGGCAAACGGGAATGGAGATTGACCTGGGTGGAATTGCCAAGGGTTATATTGCTGATCGGATTCGTGATTACTGGCGATCTGCCGGCCTTCAAAGCGGAATCATTAACCTGGGTGGCAACCTGCTCTTTGTCGGCCCCTCACCGCGTCGGCAAGATGGTCACTGGGTCATCGGTATTCAGGATCCCCGTAAAGTGCGGGGACGGGACCTTCAGCAGGTTGTGATGCCTGAGTGTTCGGCCGTTACGTCTGGCACCTATGAGCGGGTGCTAGTCCAAAACGGTCATCGCTACCACCACTTACTTGATCCCCAGACGGGGCGTCCTCGGCGAACGAGCCTAAGCTCCGTGACGGTTTTTGCTCGTGATTCGATCACAGCCGAAATTGAGACCAAACGGCTCTTTTTTGCGGGCCAGCCACTTGTCGGGTGGGGCCAGCGGCGGCCTGACATCTATGGTGCCTTTTTTATTGACGAGAATGACCAAACAAAGCTGGTCCGCTTACCCACTAACCGAGACTAAAAATATAAACCGCGCCGTGACCATTGAATGGTTTGCGGCGTTTTGCTATCATCAACATAGGTTTTGAAGAAGTGGAAGGAAGTTTGGCATGACAGGCAGAGATTATCTCAGAATTTGGTATGTTGCCCAGATGGGAGCTACCGTGCTCTTTATGGTTGCAATTTTAGCGCGAGAAATTATGTTGCAACGGCCGATCCGGTGGCTGATGGCAGCTTTGTTAGTAGCAGTGCTGGTTGGCTTTTTAATCGAACTAGTGCAGAAAAAAGCGCCGGGATGGGTGAGCGCCATCAATGACTGGCTACAAGCGATCTGCCAACCACTAGCGCTTATCATGGTGTGGGGGATTGTTTCCCGGGAAATAATTCAACTGCTCTACCTGCCGGCACGGGGAATTTTGAGTTTGACGGTTCTCTATTATTTCGTGATGTTTGCTCCCTTTGCCGGGGTGGTGGGGGCCCGTTTTGGCAACGTGATTGCGCGGCTCATCCTACTTTTTTACTGGGCTATTTTGGTGGTTCAATTTATGAATGTAGCCTACCCGACTTCCTTGCCGGCCCCACATTTTTTAAAGTTGGGGATGACGACTGGTTTTTTTGGCACGATTGCTTACCTGGTGATGGTGACGACTTTAATGCGGGTCTGGCAGCTTTCCTGGCCAGGTTTGACACCGCATTGGCATCCGGATATCAGCGCCTGGGTCATTATCTTCTTAATCGTGGTTGATCTGATCTACACGTTTTTGAACGCTAACTTTGTTACAGCTAGCTGGCATACTCCGGATTTAGCGATGACAATGCATGCCTTGACCGCTGGTATCGGTGAAGAGACTATTTTTCGCTTTGGAGTTCTTGGCGTGCTCCTGTACGCTTTGCAGAATCTGAAGGCTAAGGTGCCGGTAGCGATGATCATCAGTGCGGCTCTTTTTGCACTGGCACACTTGATGAATTTGGCAGGCCAGAATCTTCCGATCACTTTGCTGCAAATGCTGAGTGCTTTGGGAACGGGACTCTTCTTTGCCTGTGTCTATCTCTACACCGGCCAGTTATGGTTGACCATGTTGATGCATTTCTTGATCGACTGGACGGGTGCGGCAGTTGATGGCACGTTGGTGATGACCGGCAAACCGAGCGCAGGTGACTGGTTTTTCGTGGCGATTCAAGTTTTGATTGATGTGGTCATCTTCGTTTGGATGTTGTACGGCAAACGCCGCCACGCGCTCGAACGTCATTCGGGACGTTTCGTCGGTGACAAGCAACGCTTTGATTACCGTTTGCCAAATTCGAATTTTCACTAAATAACTGCAAAATAAAAACGTGATCGCCATTGATCACGTTTTTGTTTTGTAATGATGATTTGATTACATGTGCATGCCCATCTTGGTGTAAGATTGCATTCCACCAAGCCACAACTTGTCCATTGGAACGCCGCGTTCTTCGCTGAAGGCTTTCATCAACGTGTGGTGGTCCATCAGTTTGTACTGCTTGTCTGGGTCTTTTGGATCTAAAATTTGCAACTGAGCCATCATCCCGCCATCTTCGTGTTCAAGGATGTGGCAGTGGTACATATAAACTCCGGGCAGGTTGTAGAGAACCCGGATGATAACGTGTTCCCCCGGATTAACAGCGACGACATCTTTCGGCCCGCATTCGTTGGGATAAGGTGCTTTGCCGTTGCGTGATATGATCTGAAAGGCCGGACCGTGCATATGGAAGGGATGAATCATACCGTAACCAGCAGTGTTGTTGTTGACGACTTCCCAGAGCTGGGCCGTTCCGAGGGTGGCTTTAAAGTCGATCCGCTGCATGTCGAATTTCTTGCCATCCATCATCACGTATTCGTCCATCCCATCCATCACGCACTTGTGAACGGGCAGCCCTGGAGTGATTTGATAGGGTTTCATGGGGGTCAGAGTGGCAGGCAGCTTTGTTGCGTCTTTTTCAAATTTGTGAATGCGGAACTTTACCAGTGGTGTGTCGTCGCTCATTAAAGTCACAACATCACCGGGCTGGCAGTCACCAAAATCGACGATGAATTGTTGCCGTTCGGCGCAGGTGATCATTACCTTGGTCATTGCCACGGGATGTTCTAAAGTGCCGCAGTCGCTTGCAATCTGGGTTAGGATTCGATCATCATCAAAATGAAGGCGAAATTCGCGGCGGTTGGCTCCATCCAAGACTCGTAACCGTACACGTTGGGTGGTGACATCAAAATAAGGGTTGACGGTTCCGTTGACTAGCGGCACAGTGCCGGTTACGCCGTCGGGATCATAGTCTTTGCGGTAGTCCCACTGGTTATTTTCGTGAAAATTGCGATCTTGAAGGATTAACGGAATATCGTCAACCCCGTACTTGCGCGGAAATGGCAGTTTACTCTCGACATCATCCGTAATCAGGGCTCCGCAAGCTAAGCCACGGAAAACTTGGTGGGCTGTTTCTGGACACGGATGGGCGTGCAACCAGCACATGGAGGCTGGTTGAATAATCTTAAATTGAATGTCCTTTTCCTCGCCTGGGTAAACAGGGGCGTGGCAACCGCCATCTTCGTATGGCCCGGGAATGTTAAGGCCGTGCCAGTGGAAGGTTGTCATTTCAGGCAAGTGGTTGATAAGACGCAGATGGATCGTTTTTCCTTTTGGAAAGACGGGGATCTTACCTAGAACACTGTCATTATAGCCCCAGGTCTTTGTCTTAGCGCCTGGTAGCATTTGAGTTTCACCTGCCTGAGCGATGATGGTATACCACACACCATTAGCGGTTTCTTTGTCAGGTTTTAGCAGTGCCGGAACACGGAGCGGTGATTCCGGGATGTCCGGTACTTTCAACTCTTTGTATGCGCCGTCTTGCACATCAAAGGCGTCATGATCGGGAAAATAATCTTGATAAATCTTTGCCATAATTCAACCTCCATTTCTCATTCACCATTATCATACTACGCTTAGCGGCTCCAAAAGACTGAATTTAATAATAACTAAAAATAATTTAGGACTACCTGAAATTAATATTTACATCGCAAAGAAATGTAGTAAGATGATAATGAAAGCATTAAGATTAGTCGCTGACTGGTCAATATGAGAGGAGAAAATTTATGTTTCAAATTAAGCCGAAACACTTCCAACGGATTTTGGTTGGGGTAGACGATGCTCCGGATGCGCGGGCAGCGTTCTCTTATGCTGTCGACAAAGCCAAGCGTGATGGCTCGGAGCTCGGAATCGTTTCCGTTTCCGAAACTAACCACACCAACGTTTACCAAATTCTGGACAAGGATTACGTTCACAGCACTGCTGAGGACTTGCGGAAACGGATTAACCAATACGTTCAAGCTGCGATCGATTATGGTGTTCCAGCAAAAAAGATTACGGCGATCGTTGACGAAGGCGAACGGCCGGCTGAACGAATCTGCAATCACGTTATTCCTGAATTTCGGCCTGACCTGTTGATCATCGGTTCGATTGGCAAATGGGGGAACCGGAAAGCTGTTGGTTCCCAGGCTGCCTACATGACTCGTCATGCTGGAACGTCGGTCTTCGTCATTCGGACTGTTGAGGAAGAAGACAGCGATAAATAATTATTGCCAATCCTAAAGCAAGGATGCTGATTAATATAAAAAGCGATGGTCGCGAAAGGCCATCGCTTTTTATGTAGAATAACAATTTATATTCTTTCTAAACTGAGAACCGATTAACTTATTTTTTTGCTGATTTCCTTTTCAGATTATGTTATAATGATTCTAAATTATGCAGGAGGCGTATTTAGGATGGTGAAGAAAAAAATGTCCCTGGCCCAAAAAGTAAACGTCCTCCGGGCCAGTGTGATGGGCGCTAACGACGGTATTTTGTCGGTTGCCGGGATTGTTGTTGGGGTCGCTGCGGCGCACACGAGCGCCTACTCAATTCTCATTTCTGGTTTATCCGGAACTTTGGCCGGGACGATTTCAATGTGTATGGGTGAATACGTTTCGGTCAGTACGGAAAAGGATTCACAAAAAATGGCGATCATCGCTGAACGTGAACATCTGGAGGACAGTCGGGACCTCGTTCACAAAGATTTAAAGGAACGCTATTTAGCGCAGGACATTGCGCCGGAATTAGCAGAACAAGCCGCTACGGAATTGCTGGATCATAACGCCCTCAATAACGTGGTCCAAGAAAAATACGGCTTTAATCCTGAAGAATTCACCAGTCCCTATGCGGCGGCGATCGCTTCCTTCATTTCCTTTCCGACCGGCTCCATTCTGCCAATGCTGGCCGTGACGATGACACCGGCACATATTCGAATTGCGGCGACAATGATTGCCGTTGTGATTGCATTGTGTATTACTGGCTACTTGGCGGCTGTCCTGGGCGGGTCTAACCGTTGGAAGTCAGTAGTGCGTAACGCTATTTCAGGAATGCTGACGATGGGTGTGACCTTTTTAATCGGTCAGCTCTTTGCACAGCGATAAGGGGGCAAGAGAATGGATCAGATTAAAACACCAAAAAAGCGTTCTAAACCGACAATGGCTGAACGACTGAATACGTTACGGGCTGGGGTCCTGGGCTCTAATGACGGGATTTTAACCGTCGTTGGGGTGCTAGTTTCCGTTGCGGCTGCAACCAGCAATGAATTCACGATTTTTATTGCTGGTCTCTCGGATTTACTGGCCTGCGCCTTTTCGATGGCCAGTGGGGAGTACGCTTCTGTCAGTACCCAGAAGGATACGGAATGGGCGGCCGTTCAAAAAGAGGAACGGCTATTAAAAGAGGATTTTGATGGTGAGTGTCAGGCGGTTACTGACTACTATGTCCAGAAGGGCTTGACCGAAACTACTGCCAACAAGATTGCCAAGGACTTGTTGCAAAAGGAGCCACTCAAAACGGTTGTTCGCGTCAAGTATGGTATCCAGTTGGGACACTACATGAATCCATGGAACGCCGCTTTTGCTTCCCTTATTTCGGCATCTGCCGGCGGGATTTTCCCTTTGTTTGCGATGACCTTTACCCCGACGCCTTATAAATGGCACGTCACCATCCTAACTGTTGCGCTTGCCAGTGCTTTGACGGGTTACATCAGTTCCAAGCTCGGAAACGGGCTGACAAAAGTTGCTGTCATTCGGAGTATCGTCATTGGCTTGATTACGATTAGTATTCACTATGGTGTGGGGCAATTATTCTGAGAAAAGACTGTGGACTAGCCAACAGGAAAAAGCAATATATTACGACTTAAAGAGCCTCAAACATTCAGAAAATTCCGAATGCTTGAGGCTCTTTGGACTTTAGGAGTTTAAAAACAAAGTTGTAACCAGCTTTTAACCTCTGTTAGAAGGCATCAGGATAATTAGTTAAATTCCGTGTTTTTCATCATCAACCGTATCAAACATTGTTTCGTTGCGGCCGCGGTCACATTCCGCCTGAATCGTAATGTGGCAGATGTTGTATTTGTTGCGCAGCAGGTCTTCAATCTTGCTGTAAATTACCTCTGCTTCACTCAATTTAATATCATGGCAGTTAATGTGAAGGGAAAACATAACGTGATGTTCATCGACGGACCAAGCATGAATATGGTGGACACCAATGACGCCGTCGATTTGTTCCAGATCGTGGATAATCGCGTCGTAGTCCAATTGCGGAGCAGCTTGCATCAAGATGTGCAAGGTTTGCTTGATGATCGGCCAGGCTTCCCAAGCGATGTAAATTGCAACAGCAACGGTCAAGAGCGGATCGAGCCAGGGAATGTTGACGAAAATTAGAATGATGGCCGCAACGATCACTGCTAGCGACGAAAGGGCATCGCTGAGAACGTGCAGATAAGTTGCTTTGATGTTGAGACTGTCATGGCTTCCCGCGTGCAAAAGCGCTGCCGAGGCAAAATTGGCGATAAGGCCGACAACGGCGACGATCAACATTACCTCGCCATTAATGTGTGTCGGGTGCTGGAAACGTTTAACGGCTTCGACCAGCAACCCGATGGCAATGGTCACCAGCAAGAGGGCGTTGAGCAGTGCTGACAGGATTTCGGCCCGTTTATAGCCATAAGTTTGCTTGCTGGTTTCGGGGCGCTTGCCGATGACTTGGGCGAAGTAGCTGATAACGATCGATGCAGAATCACCAAAATTGTGAAAAGCATCGGACAAAAGCGCTAGGCTGCCTGAAATGACGCCCCCAATCAGCTCAACGACGGTGATAATGATGTTGAGGATGGTGACTGCTAGGAAACGCTTGCCAGTCACATTTTGTTGATGCATTGAAAGGTTCCTCCTGGATGAAAACTTAACTTTTTTATTAGGTTTCCCTAATTCTTTTTCTATAATATGCTATAATCATTTCATATGCAATCTTGAATTGATAGATTATAATGTACGTTAATTACGCTTATTGTGGGGTTGATAATTTAATGACACCGATGAAAGAGGATTATTTAAAAATCATCTTTGAACTTGGCGGCAATCGTAAAAAAGTTACCAATAAGGATATTTCACTAGGACTAGGCATTGCAGCTGGCTCCGTTACGGAGATGATTTCCAAGCTAGCCAGTGAGAAACTAGTGAACCATGAACCATATGCTGGGATTTCTTTAACATCAACGGGGATGAAATACGCTGCCGAATTGGTGCGCAAACATCGGCTGTGGGAGACTTTCCTGGTTGATAAGCTTCATTACAACTTGGCTGATGTCCATCCGGAAGCTGAAGTTCTGGAACATGAAACAAGTGATCGGCTGGCAACAGCTCTGGACAGCTTTTTGGATCATCCCAAGTATTGCCCGCACGGCGGTGTCATTCCGTCCGCTAGTGGTGAATTTGAGGACGTTAGCCACCGCTATCTAGCTGACGGTCAGGATGGTGAGCATGTTGAACTCGAACGCTTTATTGATAATCACGAACTGCTGACCTATCTGAACGAGTTGCAGTTAAAGCCGCATGAAAAAGTGACGATCATCAAGCACGAACCCTTTGAAGGACCGGTTGTGATCCAGCCTGACGGCCAAAAAGAGCAGCTGAATGTCTCTTTTAAGGCGGCACACAACGTCTTTATCAACGAAACAAAGGATCAAGAAAAGAAGTAGTAAGTATAAAGGATTCCTGTGTCTTCGGAATGGACCGTGCACGGGGATCTTTCTTTTTGCAGCAATAGCTTGCATAATTGAGAGAGGTGAAGGGAGGGCACAGCATGACTGATGAACGACATGTGAACTTGGCGGTTTCGGTTTCCCTGCTAGCGGGGAAGATCCTAATTGAGAATGGCGCTAATATGGAGCGGGTCAACGATACGATGAATTGGATCGCCCATAATGCCGGTTTAAAAAACTTCCAAGCTTTTACTACTTTGACCGGAATGGTAGCCTCGGCAAGCAAGGAAACTAGCACCCAGGTGACTGCGATTAACCGCCGAGCCAATGACTTGACGAAAGTGGCTGCTGTCAATGAACTGTCACGGGAATTTGGGAGCGGCCAAATTACTTTGCGGCAAATGAAACGGCAGCTGGAAATTATCCGTTTTCGCCATGATTCGACACCGGTTTGGCTCCAGTGCTTAGCAGCGGCCATTCTGAGTATCTCCTTGATGGTCGTCTTTACTGGCGACCGGCAAGATTTGGAGATTGCTTTTTTGATCGGTGGTTTTAGCTATGCTGTCTACCTGGCCATTAACCAGCATTTCACCATTAAATATATTGGTGAATTTGTCGCTTCACTGGTGGTTGCTATTTTGGCCATGCTGAGTGTGCGTCTGGGTTTGGCTCACCAAGCGGATGACATTATTATTGGCTCGGTAATGTCATTAGTACCTGGTGTTCCCTTGACTAACGCCGCCCGAGACCTAGTTAGTGGCAACTTGATCAGTGGACTAACACGGGCCATTGATGCCATTATCATTGCTGCGGCGATCGGTTGCGCAATTGTTATTGTCATTAGAATAATGTAGGAGGTGGCTGGCTTGATCTTGAAGTTAATTACCGAAGCGTTCTTGTCTTATGTGGCAACAATTTGTTTTGGCATTTTGATGAACATTCCGCTCAATGCGTACAATTTAGCAGGTTTGATCGGTGCTGGCAGCTGGGTGATTTACTGTCTCCTGTATTTTCACATCCATATTGGTCTTGCCCTGAGCAACCTGCTGGCAGCGGTTTTGATTTCGATTCTCAGCATGGTGGCTGCTCGGCGCTGCCGTCAACCGATGATTGTATTCAACGTCCCCGCTCTGGTGACCTTTGTGCCCGGCGGTCAGGCTTACCGCATGGTGCGCAACTTCGTTCTCGGTAATAATAATCAGGCCTTCGTCTTTCTTTATCAAGTGATCGTCATTGCGGGAGCTATCACTTTGGGTTTCGGGATTGGTGAAATGATCAACCATGCTCTTTTTCGACGGAAAAAGTTGCAAGGATTTTCGAAACGGTTGTGATATACTCATTAAGTAATAGCTATTATAGGAGATTTGATTAATATGCTCATTGAACAAGATCGTAACCGCTGGAAACGTTTTGCGGTTGCGGGAATCCTTTTTATTGTCATCGCAGCAATGATTTTTGACAATTCGATGATTTTACAAATTTTGGACTCAACTTTCCAGTCCCTCTTTGCTAATCCGGACCAAAAGTCAGGGTTGACACGTTCGTTGATGACTTTGATTTCCTTTATCGGCAGTCCCAAGATGGACATTCTCTGGACGCTGATCATTGCCTTTTTTCTGTGGGGCTTTAAGCTCAAGATCCCGGCACTGTGGACTATCTGCACCGTTATTGGCGGTGATGTTTTGGGCACAATTGCCAAGCATGTTGTGAAGCGGAGTCGGCCCGTCCAACACATGGCCAAAGACGATGGTTACAGTTTTCCTAGCGGGCATGTGCTCGGTTTCTTCTTGGTCGTGGCTGTCTTGCTTTTGGTAGTAATGCCGTTGATTCGGCGGCGGGCTATCCGTGATATTTGCCAGGTGATCCTGGTACTTCTGGTGGTTCTGCTGGCTATTTCACGGGTTTATCTTTTTGCCCACTACCCGATGGACACGATCGGGGCGATGTTACTGGCATACGCTTGGGTTCAGGTGGCAGAGTGGCTTTACGTTGCAATTGCGCCGCGTTTGAAACGCAGCTGGCGACCTGTTCATAATTCTTTGATTTAGTCAAAGCTGATGAGGTTGGAGTAGACCAGATGGATCCAACCTCTTTTTTTGAGGAGAAAAAGATATTAATGGAAGTTCGAACTTTTAAATTAGCTGCTGACTCAGCCGCTAGTTTAACGGCTTATTTGCAGACGCCGACGCCGAAGTCACCGGTCCGGAAGTTTTGGCCGCTCATCTTCGTTCCCGGGGGTTCGATGACTCATATCCCCGTCGAAGAAACGGAAAAAACGGCGATAGCCTTTGCGGCCCGCGGTTTTCAAGTCTTTACATTGCGTTATAGTTTCACCAGCGAGAAAAGCCCTCTCTATCCGGCGCCGTTAATTGATTTGGCTAACGCGGTTAAGCTGGTCAAAGATCACGCTAAGGTCTGGCACCTAGCGAAGCGTCACCTGATATTAATGGGCTTTTCTGCTGGTGGCCACGTTGTCAGTTTGTATAACGATTACTGGGCCAGTGACTGGTTACGCGACCTTACCGGGATTAAGCGACGCATTCTGAAACCGCGGGCAGTGATCCTAGGCTACCCGGTGATTGATCTTGATAAGGGCTTTCCACCAGCCAAGACCCTGCCAAATTGGACTGACGATGTGACACGATACAATGCGTCATTGCATGTTAACCGGAAAAATCGGCCTACTTTTTTGTGGACCACTTATGATGATGACTTCGTGTCAGTAACGAATACGATGGCATATGCCAACGCTCTGAGTCGGGAGGGGGTGCCGATGGAACTGCACGTATTTACCCACGGCCCTCACGGACTCGACATTGCCAATGCTCTTACTGCCCATCATCCCGGGGGCGACAACCCGCATGTGGCCCACTGGGTACAGCTCGCTTGTGAGTGGGTGCGGGCCCATCCCCAGCCAGATGATTGATTTAAGATTATGCCGGCTCGGCAGTAACGGTTGGTGCCTGCGCCCTTTGCAAAACAGCGATTTGTCGGCTTTAAGGAACCTACTAGCAGATGAGCAGCTCCTACGGCAGAGTGGCTTGCTCCTGCCTAGTCTGGCTAACCCAGTAGCCTTTTCCTGGGCTCTCAGCCGACTTGTTCAGCGGGACGATTTACTGGGGCTGTTTACTGGCGAGCACTTAGCAGGATTGATCAGTCTCACGTCTGGTGCGGGGACACCGCAGCGAGCTGAATTGGGTTATCTTCTGGAAATTCCGGCACGTGGTCGGGGGCTGATGACCAGAGCGGTGGGCCATCTATTACGTTGGCTGGCACGTCAGACGGATCTTACGGTAGTTGAAGCCCACACAATGAGAGACAATTTACCCTCAATCCGTGTTCTGAAACGTTGCCATTTTAGTATAATGGATAATGATATTTCCCAGGAAATAATCTGGGAATACAACTTGGAGAGAATTAAGGAGGAACTTTGATGATTGAGCATAATGATACGGCCGACCCGAATAATCACGGGGGCCACATCAAACGGTCGCTGCAAACCCGGCACCTTTCGATGATCGCGTTAGGTGGTTCTATCGGGACGGGACTGTTTATTGCCAGTGGTTCAGCTATTTCGACGGCCGGACCCGGTGGATCACTTGTCGCTTATATTGTGATGGGTGTGTTGGTCTACTTTTTGATGACTAGTTTGGGGGAAATGGCCACCTACATTCCCGTGACCGGTTCTTTCTCAACTTATTCCACAAAATTTGTGGATCCGGCCCTCGGCTTTGCGATGGGCTGGAATTATTGGTTCAACTGGGCAATTACGATTACGGTTGATGTCACGACGTCGGGGATCGTAATGAACTTCTGGTTTCCCAAGGTTCCTAGTTGGATCTTTAGTGCCGTGGTAATGGTACTAATCTTTATCATCAATTACCTCTCCGTCCGTTCTTATGGGGAGACGGAATACTGGCTGGCCCTGATCAAAGTCATCACCGTGGTGATTTTCGTTGCTGTGGGCCTTCTTATGATTGTCGGCATCATCGGCAATCAGGGACCGATTGGGATGCGCAACTTCCATTACAAGGACGCTCCATTTGTTGGTGGCGTCCAGGGAATTGTGAGTGTATTCCTGGTTGCTGGTTTTTCCTTCCAAGGAACGGAGCTGATTGGGATTACGGCCGGTGAATCTGCAACCCCAGAAGTTAGTGTTCCAAAGGCAATTAAATCGACTTTTTGGCGAATTTTGCTTTTCTACATCATGGCCATTTTCGTCATCGCCTGCATCCTGCCATACACGAATAAAAACTTGTTGAGTCAAGATGTTCAGCAGGTTACGATGAGTCCATTCACAATTGTTTTCCGGCGGGCTGGTTTTGCGGCAGCGGCTAGTGTCATGAACGCCGTTATTCTGACGGCCGTTTTGTCAGCTGCTAATTCGGGAATGTACGCTTCTACTCGGATGCTGTATTCTCAAGCGCGGGAAGGGTACGCACCGCGGATTTTTGGCTATGTCAACCGGCGCGGGATTCCGGTCTTTGCTTTGCTGGGCACCGCTGTGGTGGCTGTCCTCGCCTTCCTGACTCAATTTATTGGCAAGGAAGCTTATAATTACTTAATCGGTGCTTCCGGTTTATGCGGTTTCATTGCTTGGCTAGGGATTGCGATTTCCCACTGGCGCTTCCGACGGGCTTTCCTTGCTCAAGGACATGATTTAAACGAGCTTAAGTATCAAGCTAAGTTATTCCCGTTTGGCCCGATCTTATCCTTTATCCTCTGCCTTATCGTAATGGGCGGGCAAAATATCGATGCCTTTGTCAAGATGGATTGGTCGAACATTGCCATTACTTATATGGCGGTGCCGCTCTTCTTGATTCTCTTTATTTACTATAAGGTCCGCTACCATACCCACCTGATCCCGTTGAAGAAGGTGGATCTTTCCCGGAAAAACAATTCGGAAAGTTATGAACCCGATAAAAATTGACAATTTCAAATGGCAATGCTATCGTAAGGTAGTTGCCACGGAGGCTTAGCTCAGTTGGGAGAGCACCTGCTTCACGTGCAGGGGGTCACAGGTTCGAGCCCTGTAGTCTCTATAATTATTTGCGGATATGGCGGAATTGGCAGACGCGCAAGATTTAGGTTCTTGTATCTTCGTGATGTGGAGGTTCGAATCCTCTTATCCGCATTAATTCTTGTTAATTAAAAATATTGATTGACAATTGTTAAAGAGTCATGTAATATTAGTAACCGTTGACAGGAATAAGTTAACAAATGCGGAAGTAGTTCAGTGGTAGAACATCACCTTGCCATGGTGGGGGTCGCGGGTTCGAATCCCGTCTTCCGCTTTTTTCTTTGCACCCATAGCGCAATTGGATAGAGTGTCTGACTACGAATCAGAAGGTTGAAGGTTCGACTCCTTCTGGGTGCATTATCGGGATTTAGCTCAGCTTGGTAGAGCGCTTCGTTCGGGACGAAGAGGTCGCACGTTCGAATCGTGTAATCCCGATAGCAACATTGCGGTGAGTCAGAGGTTTTGCCTCTGGCTTTTTTCTTTGCTGATAGATTGACGAGATTATGCCGCTTTCATTGTTGACTAATTCTAGCTGGGCTGGACTAGGCGTGAGCCATTGTTTCGACTTTTCGGAGTGAAATATGATAGAATAATGGTCAAACTTAGTCAAGAAAGCGGGGATGAGACTGTTGGAAGCCGAAAAGAGTTTGTCTGATATGATCGAGGACTACCTAAAACAGATTCTCGGTGATTCACAAGAAATTGAAATTCAACGTTCAGCAATTGCTCACCATTTTGATGTGGTGCCTTCCCAAATCAACTATGTCATTAAAACGCGTTTTACTATTCAGAACGGCTACCTTGTGCGCAGCAAGCGGGGAGGTGGCGGCTATATTCGGATCGAACAAGTAACGGCCCTGGACGATGTTGACCTAATTAACCTGCTTTTGGGATCAATTGGTGATACAATCAGTGAGCGCGAGGCGTCTAACATTATCCAGACCCTCTATGAAGCGGACCTCATTACCCGGCGTGAGGGTGATCTGATGTTGGTCGCTGTTGCTCGCCAGACCCTCAACGTCGGTAACCGACGCGTTGAGGATCAATTGCGGGCTCATGTTTTATCGTCGTTACTGAATCGATTGCGTTTTGAAAGCTAAGCCAGTAAGGAGGAAACCAAGCGATAATGAATAATCTCTTTACACCTAGTGCCAAGGCAGTTTTAGCTATGGCACAAGAACAAGCACGTTACTTTAAACACCAAGCAGTTGGGACGGAGCATCTCTTGCTGGCCCTCACGATGGAAAAGAACGGGGTGGCCGCCAAGGTGCTGCAGCAGTTTAACGTCAACAGTGATGACGTTCGCGAAGAAATTGAACGCTTGACAGGCTATGGCAACTTAAATGTCCAAGACCGCGATTTCTTCTTGCCATATTCGCCAAAAATGCAGGAAGTTTTGCGCCATGCTCGTGAATTGGCTCACCAGTATGGGATGAGCAAAATCGGAACGGAACACCTGCTGATGGCTTTGATTAGCGACGAAACAATGCTTTCCACCCGAATTATTAAAAATCTCAATGTCGATCCGAGACGGGCCCACCAGGTATTATTCCGCCACTTGGGAATCGAAGAAATGCCAGCACACCGGTCTAGTCAATCCCGCCAGGGCCGTAGCAGCCGGGGAAAGCAACAGGCTGGAACCCCAACTCTGGACTCCTTAGCTCATGATTTGACGGCCGTTGCTGCTAATCAGGGGATGGATCCAGTCATCGGTCGCGACCAAGAAATTAAGCGGGTTGTTCAGATCCTTAGTCGTCGAACCAAGAATAACCCAGTGCTGATTGGCGAGCCTGGTGTTGGGAAGACGGCCATCGCCGAGGGACTTGCTCAGCGGATTGCCAATGGGGATGTCACTCCTGAACTGGCCCGGATGCGGGTAATGGCCCTTGATATGGGATCATTGGTGGCTGGTACCAAGTTCCGTGGTGAATTTGAGGATCGGTTGAAAAAAGTCATTCAGGAAATTGAGACGGATGGCCACGTCATTCTCTTCATCGATGAACTGCATACCTTAGTCGGAGCTGGCGGAGCTGAAGGGGCAATTGACGCATCAAACATCCTCAAACCCGCCTTAGCCCGCGGCCAACTCCAGCTGATCGGGGCAACGACCCTTGATGAATACCAGAAATACATTGAACCGGACGCAGCCCTGGAGCGGCGCTTTGCAACGGTACAAGTGGAAGAACCGACGCAGGACGAAAGCCTGGCTATTTTGCGTGGCTTGCGGTCAAAGTATGAAGCCCATCATCACCTGAAGATTAGTGATGAGGCCTTGAGTGCTGCAGTTAAGCTCTCGAACCGTTACATCACTGATCGTTTCTTACCTGATAAGGCTATCGATTTGATGGACGAAGCATCGGCAATGGTCCGAATTGATGCTGAAGAGGCGGATCGCCCGAATCGGGATGACGACGCGAAGTTAAAGCAGCTTCAGGACGATAAAGAAGCAGCTATTTTTAATCAGGACTTTGATAAGGCTGCCAAGTTGCGGCAGCAAGAATTAGCATTGCGCCAGTCCGTGGAAAAACGACAGCAAAAAGTTGCAGCTCGGGAAGAAAAGCAAGACCTAGTAGTCGGTGCTGATGATATTGCCCGGGTAATCGCAGAATGGACCGGGGTTCCGCTGACTCAATTGAAGAAGTCCGAAAGTGAACGCCTTGTGAACTTGGAAAAGATTCTTCATGAACGGGTTATCGGTCAAGATGAAGCAGTGAAGGCGATTGCTAATTCCATTCGACGGGCCCGTAGTGGGCTGAAGGATCCGAACCGGCCGATCGGTTCATTCATGTTCCTGGGGCCAACGGGTGTCGGCAAGACTGAATTAGCTAAGGCCCTGGCAGAAGCGATGTTTGGCTCGGAAGATAATATGATCCGTGTTGATATGTCTGAATACATGGAGAAATACAGTACTAGTCGGTTGATCGGGGCCGCTCCTGGTTATGTCGGTTATGATGAAGGCGGCCAGCTGACCGAAAAAGTTCGTCAACACCCGTATTCGGTTGTGCTGCTGGACGAAGCCGAAAAGGCGCATCCGGATGTCTTTAACCTCCTCTTGCAAGTCCTGGATGACGGTTATTTGACGGACGCTAAAGGTCGTAAGGTGGACTTCCGTAACACAATTCTGATTATGACCTCCAACTTGGGGGCAACTCAACTGCGTGATGAAAAAGAAGTTGGCTTCGGTGCTAAAGATGTTGCCGACGATTACAACGCGATGGCTTCAGCAATCAGGCAGCAACTGAAACTGCACTTCCGGCCAGAATTCTTGAACCGGATTGATGAGACAATCATCTTCCACCCGTTGAAGAAGCCACAGTTGCATCAAATTGTTAAATTGCTGGCTAAGCGACTTCAAAAGCGGATCGGCGAGCAAGGTATTAATCTGAAGCTCACACCTGCCGCGGTCGATCTGGTAGCCAATAAGGGCTACAACCCTGAATATGGTGCCCGGCCGCTACGGCGAACACTGCAGAATCTCGTGGAAGATCCGCTAAGTGAAGCACTTTTGAAGAATCAGCTGCAGGTGGGCGATAGTACGACAGTTGGAGCTCGCCAGGGGAAGATTACTTTGAAGGTTCAACGTGGCAATCAGCCTGCTGAGTTAATCACTGTATAATCGAATACCCTAGTTTTATCCACTGTTTTAGCATTGCTGGTGCGAGATATTGCATTAGCAATGCTTTTTTGCTTATCACGCTATGATGTATTATAATATGAATTGCTATCGATCCAGTGATCGCCAGATAATTTTGCAAAATAGCTTAGCATGTGACAAACGAAGAGGACTTGCATTATGAAACGAGCAGAACAATTAGCAAAAACGCGACAGACTATTATTAAAACTGCCACTAAACTATTTCTTGAAAAGGGCTACGGCAATACGTCGACCCGCGATATTGCTAAAGACATTGGAATTACTCAGCCGGCGCTGTACCATCACTTCAGCGATAAGGAAGTTCTGTACCTCGATGTTTTAACCAACCTCGGGGAAAAGGTTCGCCAGGATATCAACCGGGTGATGCGACTGCGCGATATTGATATTGAAGAGCGCCTCTGGCGGATTACGAAGGTCCTACTGAAGTACCACCCGATGAACCCGTATAGTCAGTTCCAATCCGCAAAAAAGCTGCTGTCTGACAGCGCTAAGCGCAAACTGAATATGCTTTTTAAGATGGACTACATTCAACCTATTACTGCATATTTCCGGTTGCCGGAAGTGTCGTTACGACCTGATTTATTGCCTAATGAGGCGGCAGAACTGTTTATTGCCGAGTTGGCGCCACTTTTCGAAACCTTCCAGGATTTTGGCGGCCATAACGTTTCAAAGGAAGAACGCGATAAGATTATGCTTGACGTTTTTGTTCACGGGATTGAAGCTGCGCCCCATGCGGCAGAATAAGTAGTGACTTCTAGTTTGACATTTTAATAGGAATATCGTAAACTAACAGCTGTATGTAATTGCGAGTTCAGAGGATGCGTTGATCTATTGTCCAGCGTTTCCCTTATAAAAAGCCAAAGATGGCATTTGCCATTTTTGGATTTTTTTTGCCCTTTTGAGCTCATTTTGACGTTTTGTAAACAAAATGTAATATTCAAGAGGATCTGGACTGGCCCAACAAATTTAAGAGGTGAATAGTTTGGCTGGACATTTGGTAAAATACGGCAAGCACCGCACTCGTCGTAGTTATTCCCGGATTAAAGAAGTTCTTGAACTTCCAAACCTGATTGAAATTCAAACCAACTCTTATCATTGGTTTATGGATAAGGGTCTTCGGGAAATGTTTCAAGACATTATGCCGATCAATGACTTCCAGGGAAAGTTATCCTTGGACTTTGTTGATTACCAACTGCTGGAACCAAAGTACACAATTGATGAAGCACGTGATCACGATGCAAACTACTCTGCACCACTGCACGTTACGCTTCGCTTAACTAACCACGAAACTGGTGAAATCAAGTCCCAAGATGTTTTCTTTGGGGACTTCCCGCTGATGACTGATCAGGGGACCTTCATTATTAACGGGGCCGAACGGGTTATCGTTTCTCAACTGGTTCGTTCACCAGGCATCTACTACAACTCAGATGTTGATAAAAACGGCCGGCCAAACTACGGGGCAACCTTTATTCCGAACCGTGGTGCTTGGTTGGAATACGAAACTGACGCAAAAGGGATTTCCTATGTTCGGATTGACCGGACACGGAAACTGCCAATCACTGAATTGGTGCGGGCACTGGGCTTCGGTTCTGATGACGAAATCATTGATATGTTCGGTGGCAACGCTGACAGTATTTCACTGACACTGGACAAGGATGTTCACAAGAATGCTGAGGACTCCCGTGTCGAAGAATCACTGAAGGACATTTACGAACGGCTGCGGCCAGGCGAACCGAAGACGGCCGACTCTGCCCGGAGTTTGCTGACGGCTCGTTTCTTCGATCCACAACGTTATGACATGGCACCAGTTGGCCGTTACAAGACCAACAAGAAGCTGATGCTCAAGTACCGCCTGCTTGGCCAAACCTTGGCTGAAACGCTGGCTGACCCTGATACGGGTGAAGTCTTGGCTTCAGACGGGGATGTGGTTACTAAAGAAGTTTTGAAGAAGTTGGAACCATACCTGGATCGCGATGACTTCAAGATGATCACCTACACCCCATCTGACGAAGCAGTTGTAACTGAACCGGTTAAGCTGCAAAAGATCAACGTTTACTCTAAGAATAATCCAGATCACGTTGTTCCAATCATTGGTAATGGCCACATTCCTCTGGAACTCAAGCACATTCAACCAGCCGATATCCTGGCATCGATTAACTACTTCTTTGATCTCCAAGAAGGCATCGGTTCTACTGATGACATCGACCACTTGGGCAACCGGCGGATTCGTTCGGTCGGTGAATTGCTGCAAAACCAGTTCCGGATCGGTTTAGCACGGATGGAACGGGTTGTTCGTGAACGGATGTCAATCCAAGACATCAACACGGTAACGCCACAGCAGTTGATCAACATTCGACCGGTAGTAGCTTCCATTAAGGAGTTCTTCGGTTCATCACAACTGTCTCAATTCATGGATCAGACGAACCCACTGGGTGAACTGACCCACAAGCGGCGCTTGTCAGCCCTTGGACCTGGTGGTTTGACTCGTGACCGGGCCGGTTACGAAGTTCGTGACGTGCACTACACCCACTACGGCCGGATGTGCCCAATCGAAACTCCTGAAGGGCCAAACATCGGGCTGATCAACAGTCTGTCTTCTTACGCCCGTGTCAACAAGTACGGCTTTATCGAAACACCATACCGTCGTGTTTCCTGGACGACCCACAAGGTAACTGACAAGATCGACTACTTGACTGCCGACGAAGAAGATAACTACATCATCGCTCAGGCCAACACGAAGCTGAACGACGATGGTTCATTCGCCGAAGAAGAAATCATGTGTCGTGACCGTGATGACTACATCACGACTAGCAAGGAAAACGTCGATTACATGGACGTTTCACCAAAACAGGTTGTTTCCGTTGCTTCTGCATGTATTCCATTCCTGGAAAACGACGACTCCAACCGTGCCCTGATGGGTGCTAACATGCAACGGCAGGCCGTTCCGTTGATTCATCCACACGCCCCACTGATTGGGACCGGGATTGAATACAAAGCGGCCCACGACTCTGGTGTTGCCATGATTGCTAAGCATCCGGGAACTGTTGAATACGTCGATGCTCGTGAAGTGAAGGTTCGTCGTGATGACGGCAGTCTTGACACTTACAAGTTGATGAAGTTCCGTCGTTCTAACGGTGGTAAGAACTATAACCAGACTCCAATCGTTAAGGTTGGCGAACACGTTGATACTGATGATGTTCTGGCTGACGGTCCATCAATGGAACAAGGTGAATTAGCCCTTGGCCAGAACCCGCTGATTGCCTTTATGACTTGGCAGGGTTACAACTTCGAAGATGCCATTGCGATCTCCGAACGGTTGGTTAAGGACGACGTCTACACTTCAATTCACATCGAATCATACGAATCCGAAGCACGTGAAACGAAGCTTGGTCCTGAAGAAATGACCCGTGAAATTCCAAATGTCGGGGAAGATGCCCTGAAGGATTTGGACGAAAACGGGGTTGTTCGGATCGGTGCTGAAGTTCATGATGGTGACATTCTGGTTGGGAAGGTTACTCCGAAGGGGGTTACCGACCTGTCTGCTGAGGAACGGCTGCTGCATGCCATCTTTGGTGAAAAGTCTCGTGAAGTTCGTGATACCTCACTGCGGGTACCTCACGGTGGTGGCGGGATCATCCAGGACGTTAAGGTCTTCACCCGTGAAAACGGTGACGAACTTTCACCGGGTGTAAATAAGATGGTCCGGGTTTACATTGCTCAAAAGCGGAAGATTCAAGTTGGTGACAAGATGTCTGGCCGTCACGGTAATAAGGGGACGGTTTCAATTGTCATTCCTGAAGAAGATATGCCATATATGCCAGATGGGACGCCAATTGATATCATGCTTAGTCCAATGGGTGTGCCAAGCCGGATGAACATCGGGCAAGTTATCGAACTGCACTTGGGGATGGCCGCCCGTGAACTGGGTATCCATATCGCAACGCCAGTCTTCGATGGGGCAACTGACCAGGATGTTTGGGATGCCGTTAAGGAAGCTGGTTTACCGTCAGACGGGAAGACCATCCTGTACGATGGGCGGACCGGTGAACCATTTGAACAACGGATTGCCGTTGGGGTCATGCACTACCTGAAATTGGCCCACATGGTTGATGACAAGATTCACGCTCGTTCAATTGGACCATACTCCTTGGTTACCCAGCAGCCACTGGGTGGGAAAGCTCAATTCGGTGGTCAACGGTTTGGTGAAATGGAAGTTTGGGCCCTCGAAGCGTACGGGGCTGCCTACACCCTGCAGGAAATCTTGACTTACAAGTCAGATGATGTTCAGGGACGGGTTAACACCTATGATGCGATTATCAACGGTTCCCCAATTCCGAAGCCGGGTGTTCCTGAATCATTCCGGGTTTTGGTTAAGGAACTGCAAGCCCTTGGCCTGGATATGAAGGTCTTAGACGACAACCATAAGGAAGTCGAATTAAAGAGCATGGATGATGACGTGATGAACGTTCATGCCATGGCTAAGAAGGCAGAACGGGATGCTGATGCGAAGGCTGCTGCTAAGAAGCGGGCTGAACAAGAAGCTAGCGATGATGCTTCCGCAACCGTTGCTGATAAATCAACGAACGAGACCAAGCAAGACTAGTGTGATCAAAATTAATCAAGAAGGAGGATCACCAATTGATTGACGTCAATAAATTTGAAAGCATGCAAATCGGTCTGGCATCTCCAGAAAAGATCCGTCAATGGTCCTACGGTGAAGTTAGAAAGCCGGAAACCATTAACTACCGGACGCTGAAGCCAGAACGTGACGGCCTGTTTGACGAACGCATCTTTGGCCCAACCAAAGATTACGAATGTCAATGTGGGAAGTACAAGCGTGTCCGCTACAAGGGCAAGGTTTGTGAACGCTGTGGTGTTGAAGTGACGAGTTCCAAGGTTCGTCGTGAACGGATGGGCCACATTGAACTGGCCGCCCCAGTTTCTCATATTTGGTACTTCAAGGGAATTCCTAGTCGAATGGGGCTGGTTCTGGACATGAGCCCTCGTTCACTTGAAGAAGTGATCTACTTTGCTTCCTACGTTGTTCTGGATCCTGGCGACACCCCGCTGGAATACAAGCAATTACTGAGTGAAGCTGAATACCGTGACAAGAAGGCCGAATACGGCAAGCGTTTCGTTGCTGAAATGGGTGCCGAAGCGGTGCAAAAACTGCTGAAGAATGTTGACTTAAACAAGGAAGCCAACGAACTAAAAGAAGTCTTGAAAGACGCTACTGGCCAAAAACGGACCCGGGCGGTTCGTCGTTTGGATATCCTTGAAGCCTTTATCAAGTCTGGCAACAAGCCAGAATGGATGGTTATGGACGTTATCCCGGTCATGCCACCTGACCTGCGGCCGATGGTTCAGTTGGAAGGTGGCCGTTTTGCCACTTCCGACCTGAACGACCTGTACCGGCGGGTAATTAACCGGAACAACCGTCTGAAGCGCCTGTTGGAACTGCATGCTCCTGGGATCATCGTTCAAAACGAAAAGCGGATGCTGCAAGAAGCTGTTGACGCCTTGATCGATAATGGTCGTCGTGGTCGGCCAGTTGCTGGTCCAGGTAATCGTCCGCTAAAGTCCCTGTCTCACTTGCTGAAGGGTAAGCAAGGACGTTTCCGTCAGAACTTGCTGGGGAAGCGGGTTGACTACTCCGGCCGTTCCGTTATCGACGTTGGTCCATCTCTGAAGATGAATCAAATGGGGTTGCCGATTCCGATGGCTTTGGAACTGTTCAAGCCATTCATTATGCGCGAGCTTGTTAAGCGCAACCTTTCCAATAACGTTAAGGCCGCACGGCGGATGATCGACCGACGTGACGATCGGGTCTTCGACGTACTCGAAGATGTAATTAAGGAACACCCTGTTCTTCTTAACCGGGCACCTACCCTGCACCGGCTCGGGATCCAAGCCTTTGAACCGGTCTTGGTTTCCGGGAAGTCTATGCGGTTGCACCCGCTAGTATGTACGGCTTACAACGCCGACTTCGACGGGGACCAAATGGCCATTCACGTTCCGTTGTCTGATGAGGCACAAGCTGAAGCTCGTTTGCTGATGCTGGCTGCCCACCACATTCTGAGTCCTCGTGACGGGGAACCAATCGTGGCACCATCACAAGATATGGTTATCGGTAACTACTACATGACCATCGAAGACAAGGGTCGCGAAGGCGAAGGGATGATCTTCAAAGATACTGACGAAGCCTTCATGGCCTATAAGAATGGTTATGTTGCCCTGCAGACGCGGGTTGGTGTTCAGGTTTCCTCGTTCCCTGACAAGCCGTTTACTGATGAACAGCGCAATGAAATCATGGTGACGAGTGTCGGCAAGCTGATCTTTAACCGGATCATGCCAGACGATTACGCCTACATCAACGAGCCAACAGATGATAATCTGCAAAATGGGGTACCGGACAAGTACTTCCTGAAGCCAGGCGAAGACATCCATGAATATCTGGAGAATGCTCCATTAGTTCCGCCATTCAAGAAGGGCTTCCTGTCTGATATTATTGCTGAAGTCTACAAGCGTTACAAAGTGACGAAGACTTCTCAATTCCTTGACCGGATTAAGGACCTCGGTTACTACGAATCTACCATTTCTGGTTTGACTGTGGCTATTTCTGATATCACTGACTTAAAGGAAAAGCCGGAAATCATTCAGGATGCCCGGAAGAAGGTTGCGGTCATTACCAAGCAGTTCCGTCGTGGTTTGATTACCGACGACGAACGTTACGAACGGGTTATCAGTGTTTGGAACGACGCCAAGGACGAAGTTCAAAACAAGCTGATTGAACATATGGATATCCATAACCCGATCAACATGATGTCCGACTCTGGTGCTCGTGGTAACATTTCTAACTTTACTCAACTGGCCGGGATGCGTGGCCTGATGGCTGCCCCGAACGGCAAGATCATGGAACTGCCAGTGCTTTCTAACTTCCGTGAAGGTCTGTCTGTTCTGGAAATGTTCCTGTCTTCACACGGTGCTCGTAAAGGGATGACCGATACGGCTCTGAAGACCGCCAACTCAGGTTACCTGACTCGGCGGCTGGTTGATGTGGCTCAGGATGTTGTCGTTCGTGAAAAGGACTGTGGTACTGATCGTGGTCTTGATGTCACGGCTATTACCAACGGGAACGAAATGATTGAGCCACTCTATGACCGGATCCTCGGTCGTTACACGATGAAGTCCGTCTTTGATCCGCAAACCGGTGAAAAGATTTGTGGCAAGAACGTCTTGGTTGATGAAGAGATGGCCCAAAAGATCGTCGATGCTGGTGTTAAGAAGGTCACGATTCGTTCTGTCTTCACTTGCAACACCGACCACGGTGTTTGTGAACGTTGCTACGGCCGGAACGCTGCTACTGGCGATCGGGTCGAAGCTGGTGAAGCTGTCGGGACCGTTGCGGCCCAATCAATTGGTGAACCTGGTACCCAGTTGACGTTACGGAACTTCCACACCGGTGGTGTTGCCGGCAACGAAGATATCACCCAAGGGCTTCCTCGTGTGCAAGAAATTGTTGAAGCGCGAAACCCGAAAGGTCGTGCTGTGATTTCTGAAGTCACCGGGGTTGTCGAATCAATCGAAGAGAACCCGGCAGACCGGACCAAGGACATCACCATCAAGGGTGATACCGATACCCGGACTTACACTGTTCCTCTTCAAGCCCGGCTGAACGTTGCTGAAGGTGATCACATTCACCGTGGTGCCGCTATCAACATCGGTTCAACTGATCCGAAGGAATTGCTGAAGGTTAGCGATGTTCTGACGACTGAAACCTACATGCTTTCTGAAGTTCAGAAGGTTTACCGGATGCAAGGGATCGATCTGCTGGATAAGCATATCGAAATTATGATTCGGCAAATGATGCGGAAGGTTCGGGTCATGGAACCAGGTGACACTGATGTCTTGCCTGGCGAATTGATGGACATCGATCAATTCCGTGATGCTAACTACAAGACCCTGATCTCTGGTGGAATTCCGGCAACTGCACGTCCGGTTATTCTTGGGATTACTAAGGCCGCCCTGGAAACTAACAGTTTCCTGTCAGCTGCTTCATTCCAGGAAACTACTCGTGTTCTGACCGATGCTGCTATCCGCGGCAAGAATGATCCGCTAGTAGGTTTGAAGGAAAACGTCATTATTGGGAAACTGATCCCGGCTGGTACTGGGATGAGTACCTACCGGCACATTAAGCCGAAGGTTGAAGGCGCCCCAGCCGTTACCAGTAATGGCAACCCCGAAACGTTAAAGGATTTTGAAGCTAAAATGCAGGCTAAGGATCAAGACAAGTAAGGGTTAAATGATTATAGGAGCGGTGATTCGGTTGAGTCACCGCTCCTTTTCGTGTTTGGAGGAGTAATTATGGAAAAAGCGGAAGAGGCGGAACTGAAAATATCGAAATCTGCCGCCCGCCAGTTAAATATTGATACGGACACGGATTTATCAATGGTTGTCAACCACCATTCCGTCGTCGTCCACCCGGCCAAGCTGGTTGACCAGTTACCTGATGTTCGCTTGCGCTGGTTCCTAGTTCCGGCAGTGATTTTAACAATTGTATTCTTTTGCTTTTGCCAGGTTCAGCATCTACGATTGGTGCCATTAACTGGTGATCGCTCGATTGCCTTAGCATCGATGGTTTTGGGAATCATTTCAGGGACAATTGAATTTTCAGTTAGTTTTTGCTGGCAGAAGATCCGGAGCACCGGTCCCTGCAGTGATTTTTATTGGCGCAGCCTGCCACCGCTTCTACTTGCTTGCGGAATGATCTTGGCCTTTTGGTTTGTCGCTTCGTTCTGGCTGATTGGCCAAATTTTTCACGGGGCTATCTTTGACCTCTATACCTCGACGGTCTTCGTTTTCGTCATCCTGGCGAGTGTTAATTACTTGATGCTGAACCTGGCGATGACGCTCTCGCCAGGGATCGTGACCAATCTGATGACAATTATGATTATCGGCGGAGTTTTGTCCTCGATGCTGACGAACTCAAGGCGTGATTGGTGGCGTTACAATTTTAGTTTCCTAGGAACGGATAAAAATGCCGGCCACTGGCAATTCAATATTACCCTGATCTTTTCAGCCTTATTGATGATGACTTTGGTTGACTATCTCTTTATCAACCTGCGACGCCGCTATTCTGGAAAGGGTGTCTTCTTCCTGCGCCTTTTGCTATATGGGCAGGCACTTACCCTTGCGGCAATCGGCGTTTTCCCTAATAATCCGAAGTTTCATATCTTGCACGACCGGATTTCTATGTGGCTGGTTTACTTTATTTTGATTATGATTCTGTTTATTGATCGTTTGTTGCCGGAGTGTACTCCGCAATTTCGTCGTTTGTCCTATATCATGGGTGCGATTATGGCGGCAGACTATATTGTTTTCAAAACGACCCACTACTTATCATTGACGACGTTTGAGCTCCTAGCCTTTGCGCTTGTCCTATCCTGGATTTTGTTGCTCTTCCAGAATATTGAGGCACTGACGGAATATGGTGAGAACATTTTTCCACTTAAAATTGTGATCAAACGCGATTCAGAAAACGATGCAGAGAGATAAGCAAAGATATTGACGAGGACGGGAATTTCCCGGCCTCTTTTTTAATTTAAACTCAGAATGATCATCGTACCAAACGATAGCCATGGTACAAAGGGGAGGGGCTCGTTGAATGAGCGTTTGGTCAAGAGAAATTCAAGGAGAGCGCCGGCAGCGGCAATAAGAACGACCGTGGCGCTTAGTTGGAGACCACTGAATAGGAAGAGGATGGCAATGAAGAGTACATCACCCATCCCTAATGATCGACTCCAAGGACCGATGATCAGTAGCAGGGCTGTTATGAAAAGTCGCTGCCAAGGTCCTAGTAGATAGTTTGGGAAGATGGCAAAGGGGATCATGATGAGTGGAATGGCGAGAACCGGGCTGATCCAACCGTCAGCATGATCGGTGGAAGACATCGTCAGCAGGCTGGCGGCCACCCATATAATGATTAGAAACTGCCTGGCGTCTTTGTCAATATTTGCGGCAAAGAGCCATCCTGTCCAAATTTCAAAGATCGTGCTAAAGGGGTCAATGGGTTGATGACAATAGCAGCAGCGTCCTTTTTGCAGCAACCAACCGATCACTGGCAATAGTTGAACGGGCATGAGACGATGCCGACAGTGCTGACAGTGCGAATAGGGAGAGTCATTTTCAGTTCTTTTGGCGGTTCGGGTGCCGATTGTAATCCAGAAACTGGCCCAGCAGGCTCCCGCCAGAAAAGCAAATGATGGTAAAATGATGGTCATAGAAACACCTCATTAATAAATAACGGGAAAAAAGCGAGAACTGAGCTATTTTGCTAAAAAACGTTTATTGACAATGGCAACATAGCGTGATATCGTATTAAAGGTGCTTTCTTCAAGCGAAGCGTGTCTGTCGTTCGGCAGATCTGCTGAACGAGGCACTTAATGAAGACCATCCAGGCATTTTTTTATTCTCAAAAAAGAACCGCCTGGATGTGTGGACTTAAATTTTGGAAGGAGAACTTTTCATGCCAACAATTAACCAATTGGTTCGCAAAGGCCGTAAGTCACACCGCGGCAAGTCAAAGTCACCTGCTTTGGGCTTTGGTTACAACAGTTACAAGAAAGAAGCAACTCATAACCCGTCACCGCAAAAGCGTGGTGTTGCAACCCGTGTTGCTACCATGACGCCAAAGAAGCCAAACTCAGCTCTGCGGAAGTACGCTCGTGTACGTCTGTCTAACCTGATTGAAGTGACGGCTTACATTCCAGGGATTGGTCACAACCTGCAGGAACACTCAGTTGTTCTGATTCGTGGGGGCCGTGTAAAGGACTTGCCTGGTGTTCGTTACCACATCATTCGTGGGACGCTTGACACTGCCGGTGTTGAAGGCCGGATGCAAAGCCGTTCAAAGTACGGTGCTAAGAAGCCGAAGGACAAGAAGTAATAGTAGGAGGGTTAATTAATGCCACGTAAAGGACATGTTGTAAAACCAGAAGTATTACCAGACCCGATTTACAACTCAAAACTGGTAACGAGCCTGATCAACCACTTGATGATTGATGGTAAGCGTGGGACCGCTTCGAAGATCTTATACGCTGCCTTCGATCGGATTAAGGAACAAACTGGCAACGACCCAGTTGAAGTCTTCCAACAAGCAATGGACAATGTTGAACCAGTACTGGAAGTTAAGGCTCGTCGTGTTGGTGGTTCTAACTACCAGGTTCCAATCGAAGTTCGTCCAGAACGTCGAGTAACCTTGGGGATGCGTTGGATTGTGCAATACGCACGTCTCCGCGGCGAACACACGATGGTTGAGCGTTTATCCGCTGAAATTATCGATGCTTCTAACAACACCGGGGCTGCTGTTAAGAAAAAGGAAGATACTCACCGGATGGCCGACGCCAACCGTGCCTTTGCACACTACCGCTGGTAATCCGCAATTGGTTGGTCACGGCCAACCGTTGTACAAAGGGGCGGCAAGGTCAATTTCTGTCACCCCTTTTTGCAAATTAATTTTACGGAATACTCTTTATTTGGAAGGAGAACATTTTTAAGATGGCTAACAAACGTGAATATCCACTTGAAAAGACCCGTAACATCGGGATCATGGCCCACATCGATGCCGGTAAAACGACCGCCACTGAACGGATTCTTTACTACACTGGTAAGATTCACAAGATTGGTGAAACCCACGATGGTGCTTCACAAATGGACTGGATGGACGAAGAAAAGGAACGTGGTATCACGATCACGTCCGCTGCCACGACGGCCGTTTGGAAGGACCACCGGATTAACATCATTGACACTCCAGGCCACGTGGACTTCACTGTTGAAGTTGAACGTGCCCTCCGTGTTCTTGACGGTGCGATTACGGTGCTCGATGCCGAAGCCGGTGTTGAACCGCAAACCGAAACTGTATGGCGTCAAGCTGCTAACTTCGATGTTCCGCGGCTGATCTTCGCCAACAAGATGGACAAAATGGGTGCTAACTTCGATTACTCCGTTAAGACGGTTTCCGAACGTCTGAACTCCACCCCGCTGCCGATTCAAATGCCAATCGGTGCCGAAGACAACTTCCAGGGTGTTGTTGACTTGATTCGGATGAAGGCCTACGTTTACGATGAAGACAAGCTTGGTACTAACTGGGATACTGTTGACATTCCAGCTGACATGAAGGATGAAGCTGAAAAGCGTCGTAACCAGATGCTGGAAACCCTGGCTGACGTTGATGACAACATCATGGAAAAGTACCTCGGCGAAGAAGACATCTCCGTTGAAGAAATTATTGCTGCTATTCGGAAGGCAACGCTGAGCCTGAAGCTCTTCCCAATGCTTGCCGGTTCTGCTTACAAGGATAAGGGGATTCAAATGTTGTTGGATGCCGTTATCGACTTCCTGCCTTCCCCTCTTGATGTTAAGCCTTACGAAGCTACGGACCCAGATGGCAACACGGTTGAATTGATGGCTGATGACAAGAAGCCATTTGCTGCGTTGGCTTTCAAGATTGCTACTGACCCATTCGTTGGCCGTTTGACTTACATCCGGGTTTACACTGGTTCACTGCAATCCGGGACATATGTTCTGAACGCAACCAAGGACAAGCGGGAACGTGTTGGTCGTCTGCTGCAAATGCACTCTAACCAACGGAAGGAAATCCCAGAAGTCTTCTCTGGTGACATCGCCGGTTGTATCGGTCTGAAGAACACCACTACTGGTGATTCACTGACCGACCCAGATCACCCACTGCAGCTCGAATCAATGGACTTCCCTGACCCAGTTATTCAGGTTTCTGTTGAACCAAAGACCAAGGCGGACCAGGACAAGATGGACAACGCTTTGCAAAAGCTGGCTGAAGAAGACCCGACCTTCAAGGCAACGACGAACCCTGAAACTGGTGAAACTCTGATTGCCGGGATGGGTGAATTGCACTTGCAAATCATCATCGAACGGATGCGTCGTGAATTCAACGTCGAAGCAACCGTTGGTAAGCCACAGGTTTCATACCGTGAAGCCTTTACCAAGCCAGCTAAGGCTCAAGGTCGTTTCGTTCGTCAATCTGGTGGTAAAGGTCAATATGGTGACGTTTGGATCGAATTTACTCCTAACGAAGAAGGTAAGGGTTACGAATTCGAAGACGCCATTGTCGGTGGGGTTGTTCCTCGTGAATTTATCCCAGCTGTTGACCAAGGGCTGCAGGAAGCCATGAAGAATGGTGTTCTGGCTGGTTACCCAATCGTTGACCTGAAGGCCAAGCTCTACGATGGTTCTTACCACGAAGTCGACTCTAGTGAAGCTGCCTTCAAGGTTGCCGCATCACTGGCTCTGAAGAACGCTGCAGCAAAGGCTGACCCAGTTATCCTTGAACCAATTATGAAGGTTGACATCGTAGTTCCGCAGGACTACATGGGTGATGTTATGGGCCAAGTTACTGCTCGTCGTGGTTCAATCGACGGGATGGAAGAACGTGGTGGTGCACAACTGATCCACTCATTCGTTCCACTGTCAGAAATGTTTGGTTACTCAACTGCCCTGCGTTCTGCTACCCAGGGTCGCGGGACCTTCACGATGACCTTTGACCACTACGCTCCAGTACCGAAGTCTATCCAAGAAAAGATTATTAAGCAAAATGGTGGCGACAAGTAATTCGTTACTCGAATTTTGCCAGAGTCTGTACTCGTTAAAGAGTGCGGACTCTTTTTTTGTTACAAAAAAGTTACATTTTTGAAAAAGGCTAAAAAAACTTGTATTGCCGGCCTCAATCGAGTATTATGGATAAGTGCTTGAGCTTCAGAGGGGTTAATTATGCCCCCTGATTGTGTTAAGCAGTGAAGCGTTGAAGCGGAAGGTTGCGACACACCCGGCCGCTTTGCCACAGGATGTGGCGGTAATTTCCGTGGAGCTAGTCAAATTTCAAATCTGACGAAGGAGGGAACACAATGGCAAACCAAAAGATTCGTATTCGTTTAAAGGCTTATGAACACCGGATTTTGGACGAATCAGCAGATAAGATCGTTGCAACTGCTGAACGTACCGGTGCTCAGATTTCAGGCCCAATCCCGTTACCAACTGAACGCACTATTTACACGGTGCTTCGTTCACCACACAAGTTTAAGAAGTCACGGGAACAATTCGAAATGCGGACCCACAAGCGTCTGATCGACATCATTGACCCAACCCCTAAGACGGTTGATTCACTGATGAAGCTCGATCTGCCAAGTGGTGTCGACATCGAAATCAAACTTTAATTTTAGAAATCAAAAAATAACACAATATTGGAGGTGTACTCATGGCCAAAGGAATCTTAGGAAAGAAGATCGGGATGACTCAGGTATTTACTGACAATGGTGAACTGGTTCCAGTTACTGTTATCGAAGTAACGCCAAACGTTGTTATGCAGATTAAGACGGTTGAAAACGACGGTTACAACGCCGTTCAACTTGGTTTTGATGACAAGCGCGAACACCTGAGCAACAAGCCTGAACAAGGTCATGCAGCAAAAGCAAAAACGACTCCTAAGCGCTTCATCGGTGAAATCCGCGACGCTGACTTAGGAGATATCAAGGTTGGCGACGAAGTCAAAGCGGACGTCTTCGCCGAAGGGGAAACGGTTGACGTTACCGGTATCTCAAAGGGCCATGGCTACCAAGGTTTAATCCACAAGGAAAACCAGAGTCGTGGTCCTGAAACCCACGGTTCTCGTTACCACCGTCGTCCAGGTTCACTGGGTGCCATCATCAACCATGTCTTCAAGGGCATGCCAATGGCTGGCCAGATGGGCGGCAACACCGTTACGATGCAGCACCTTGAAGTTGTACGGGTTGATCTCGACAACAATGCACTGCTCATCAAGGGGAACGTTCCTGGTGCCAACAAGTCATACGTTACTGTAATGAACTCAGTTAAGGCCAACACCAAGAAGAGCCTTAGCAAACAACACAACAAGAAGTAAGAAAGGAGGAGTTAACTGATGACAAGCGTTGCATTATACAAGCAAGACGGAAGCCAAAACGGCACGGTTGATTTAAACGCCGACATCTTCGGAATTGAACCAAACGAAAACGCAATGTACGAAGCAATTATTCGCCAACGTGCCGCAATGCGCCAAGGTACTCGTGCTACGAAGAACCGTTCAGCCGTTAGCGGTGGCGGTAAGAAGCCATGGCGTCAAAAGGGTACTGGTCGTGCGCGGACTGGCTCGATTCGTGAACCACACTGGCGTGGTGGTGGGATCGTCTTTGGCCCTGTTACCAAGTCATTCAATTACCGGTTACCTCGTAAGGTTCGTCAACTGGCTGTTAAGTCAGCACTTTCCGAAAAGGTTGCCGACGAAAAGCTTGTAGCTGTTGATTCTCTGAACTTTGATGCACCAAAGACCAAGGAATTTGCACAAGCAATGGACAGCTTAAAAGCTGGCAAGAAGACGCTGGTTGTTGTTTCTGATGACGACAAGAACGCAGTATTGTCTGGCCGCAACCTGGCTGGAACTACCGTTGTTACGCCAGCTGAAATGAACATCTTGAACTTGGTTAACAGCGAAAAGATGATCATCACGAAGTCAGCTCTTTCTCAAGTAGAGGAGGTGCTCGCATAATGGATGCACGTTCAATCATTTTGCGCCCAGTTGTGACTGAAGCTTCAACTGCAGCGATGGACGACAAGCGTTACACTTTCGACGTTGCATTGAGTGCAACTAAGATCCAAATCAAGAAGGCCGTTGAAGAAATCTTCAACGTCAAGGTTGTTAAGGTCAACGTCATGAACCTTAAGGGTAAGAAGAAGCGGCAAGGCCGTTATGTTGGCTACACGAAGCGTCGCCGCAAGGCAATCGTTACCCTGTCTTCTGATTCTGACGAAATCAAGCTGTTTAACGACAACAGCGACAATAATTAATCAAATCTAAGATAGGAGGAAATTACAGTGGGAATTCGTAAATACAAAGGTACCACTAACGGTCGCCGGAACATGACTGGCTACGACTTTGACGTGATCACAAAGCATACTCCTGAAAAGTCACTGCTGGCTCCTTTGAAGCATACCGCTGGTCGGAGCAACGGTAAGATTACCGTTCGTCACCGCGGTGGTGGTACGAAGCGCCAATACCGTCTTGTTGATTTCAAGCGTAACAAGGATGGTATTCCGGCAACTGTTAAGGCAATCGAATACGATCCTAACCGGACTGCTAACATTGCTCTGCTGGTTTACGCTGATGGTACTAAGTCTTACATCCTTGCACCAAAGGGCCTCAAGCCGGGTATGAAGGTTGAATCTGGTGAAGGCGTTGATATCAAAGTTGGTAACGCCGCACCGCTGAAGGACATCCCGGTTGGGACTGTTATTCACAACATCGAACTCAAGCCTGGTAAGGGTGGTCAGTTGGCACGTTCAGCTGGTGCTTCTGCTCAATTGCTTGGTAAGGAAGACAAGTACTGCTTGGTTCGTCTTTCATCTAGTGAAGTTCGGATGATCCTTTCTTCTTGCCGCGCTACTATTGGTACTGTTGGTAACGAAGAACGTAACCTGATCCAAGTTGGTAAAGCCGGCCGGACTCGTTACAAGGGTCAACGTCCACACGTTCGTGGTTCTGTAATGAACCCTAACGATCACCCACATGGTGGTGGTGAAGGTAAGCAACCTGTTGGTCTGCCATCACCATTGTCACCATGGGGCAAAAAGACTGTTGGGAAGAAGACTCGTTCACACAAGGCTCGTTCCAACAAGTTCATTGTTCGTGGTCGCAAGCGTGGTTCACACGGCAACATTTAATTGAAATTAAAAAGCTAAGCCGAGAGGAGGTAAACAAATGGGTCGTAGTTTGAAGAAGGGACCTTTCGCAGACGCTTCACTGCTTAAAAAGGTGAAGGCTCAAGAAGGTCAAGACAAGAAGTCTGTTATCAAGACGTGGTCTCGTCGCTCCACTATTTTCCCGAGTTTCATTGGTTACACTTTTGCTGTTTATGATGGTCGTAAGCACGTGCCAGTTTACATTCAGGAAGATATGGTAGGCCACAAGCTGGGCGAATTCGTTCCAACTCGTACTTTCCACGGTCACAGTACAACTGACAAGAAGACAACTGCATAAGGAGGAAATTACTAAATGGCTGAAACAATTACTTCAGCTAAGGCAACTGCCAAGTTGGTTCGTGTTGCTCCACGTAAGGTTCGCCTTGTCGTAGATGCAATTCGCAACAAGAGTGTTGCCGAAGCATTCGCAATTCTGAAGTTTCTCCCTAACGGTGCAGCTTCGGACGTTGAAAAAGTTTTGAAATCTGCTGTTGCAAACGCTGAAAACAACTTTGACTTAGACCGGGCTTCATTGGTTGTAAGCGAAGCTTATGCTGACGAAGGACCGACGCTGAAGCGTTTCCGTCCTCGGGCAAAGGGTTCATCTTCGCCAATTAACAAGCGGACTAGTCATATTACTGTGGTTGTAACAGAAAAGTAGGAGGAATGAATAGTGGGTCAAAAGATTAATCCTAATGGTTTCCGTGTTGGGGTCATTCGCGACTGGACTGCTAAGTGGTACGCAGACAAGAACTATGCTGCTTACCTTAACGAAGACCTGCGGATCCGTAAGTACATTGAAAAGCGACTTGCTGACGCCTCTGTCTCAACCGTTGAAATCGAACGTGCCGCCAACCGCGTGAACGTTTCAATTCACACTGCCAAGCCTGGGATGGTCATTGGTAAAGGCGGTTCAGAAGTTGAAGCACTCCGTAAAAAGCTTAACCAAATGACGGGCAAGCGTGTTCACGTTAACGTTGTTGAAATTAAGAAGCCTGACCTGGATGCTCACTTGGTTGGTGCTGACGTCGCACAACAACTTGAAGCGCGGATTGCTTTCCGTCGGGCAATGCGTGGGGCTATGCAACGCGCTATGCGTGCCGGTGCTAAAGGGATCAAGATCCAAGTTGCCGGTCGTTTAAACGGTGCTGACATGTCACGGGTTGAATCATACTCTGACGGTACTGTTCCGTTGCATACTCTTCGTGCTGATATCGATTATTCATGGGATGAAGCCCGCACTACTTATGGTGCCCTGGGTATCAAGACCTGGATTTATCGTGGCGAAATTCTTCCAACGAAGAAGAATGATGATCAAAAGGGAGGCAAGTAGATATGTTAGTACCAAAGCGTGTTAAGCACCGTAAGGTTTTCCGTGGCAAGATGCGCGGTGAAGCCAAGGGCGGTAAGACCGTTGCTTTTGGTGATTACGGTCTGCAAGCCTTAGATTCTCATTGGATCAGCAACCGTCAAATCGAAGCTGGTCGTATTGCTATCACCCGTCATATGCGTCGTGGTGGCCGTGTTTGGATCAAAATTTTCCCACACCTTTCATGGACTAGTAAGGGTGTTGGTACTCGTATGGGTAACGGGAAAGGTGCTCCTGAAGGTTGGGTTGCACCAGTCAAGCGCGGTAAGATTTTATTCGAAGTAGCGGGTGTTCCTGAAGAAGTTGCCCGTGAAGCTTTGCGGCTTGCTGGTTCTAAGATGCCAGTCCGCACTAAGATCGTAAAACGTGAGGAAGTAGGTGGACAATCTCATGAAGAGTAACGACTACGTAAAAGAACTGAATGGGTTAACCACTGACCAACTGCTGGATCGTGAAAAGGATTTAAAAGAACAATTGTTTAACCTGCGCTTCCAATTAGCAACTGGTCAATTGGAAAACACCGCCAACCTGAAGACGGTACGTAAGAATATTGCTCGGGTCAAGACTGTTCTTCGTCAACAGGAAATCAACAAATAAGAATACGAAAAGGAGGATTAGCGCATGAGTGAAGAACGTAACGCACGCAAGGTATATCAAGGCCGTGTTGTTTCTGACAAGATGGACAAGACTATTACCGTTGTGATCGATACGCAAAAGAGCGCGCCTGTATATGGCAAACAGATCAAGTACTCAAAGAAGTACTACGCTCACGATGAAAACAACGAAGCTAAAGTTGGCGACACTGTTCAAATCATGGAAACTCGTCCACTTTCAGCGAAGAAGCGTTTCCGTCTCGTGAAGATCGTTAAAAAGGCCGTTATTCTGTAAAACGGACCCACAATCGTATTCTAATTTATTGATTAAGGAAGGAGGACATTAACCGTGATTCAGCAAGAAAGTCGGTTAAAGGTCGCTGATAACTCAGGTGCTCGCGAAATCTTGGTCATTAAGATCCTTGGCGGCTCCCGTGTGAAGACTGGTAACATTGGTGACGTTATTGTGGCTACTGTCAAGCAGGCCACACCAGGTGGCGTTGTCAAGAAGGGTGACGTTGTTAAGGCCGTAGTCGTTCGGACTAAGCATGGTCTGCACCGTAAGGATGGTTCTTACATTAAGTTTGATGAGAACGCTGCTGTTTTGATCAACAATGATAAGAGTCCTAAGGGCACCCGTATTTTTGGACCAATTGCTCGTGAACTGCGTGACGATGACTTCATGAAGATCATCTCACTGGCTCCTGAAGTTCTGTAAATTTGTTCACTAATTTGGAGGTGCACACTCACATGTTGTTAAAGACAGGTGACAAGGTCCGCGTCATCGCTGGTAAGGACAAGGGCAAGGAAGGTACGATCAAACAAGTACTTGCTAAGTCTAATCGCGTTGTTGTCGAGGGCGTTAACAAGATTAAAAAACACGTGAAGCCAAGTAACGGCCAACCTGGTGGAATTAAGGACGCAGATGGCCCGATTGATGCTTCAAACGTTATGATTTTAGACCCATCAACGAACGAACCAACTCGTCTTGGTGTTAAGTTTGAAGATGGCAAGAAAGTACGCTTTGCCAAGAAGTCTGGCAAGGTTCTGGACTAATCAATCAGGGAAGGAGGAAATTATTTATCATGGAAAACCGTTTAAAAGCTAAGTACGAAAATGAAGTTCGTCCTGCACTGATTGAAAAGTTCAACTATTCGTCAATCATGCAAGCACCTAAGGTTGACAAGATTGTGCTTAACATGGGTGTTGGTGATGCGACTACTAACTCTAAGAACCTGGATGAAGCCGTTTCTGAATTAACTTTGATCTCTGGTCAAAAGCCACTGGTTACGAAGGCTCACAAGTCAATTGCCGGTTTCCGTCTTCGTGAAGGAATGGCTATTGGTGCCAAGGTTACCCTTCGTGGAACTCGGATGTACGACTTCTTGGACAAGTTGATCAATGTTTCGTTGCCACGTGTTCGTGACTTCCACGGTGTTAGCAACAAGGCCTTTGATGGTCGTGGCAACTACACCCTGGGTGTTAAGGAACAATTGATCTTCCCAGAAATCAACTTCGAAAATGTCAAGCGGGTTCGTGGCTTGGACGTTGTTATTGTTACGACTGCCGAAACTGACGAGGAATCACACGAATTGTTAGCTCAACTCGGCATGCCTTTCGCACGTTAATTTAAGGAGGTTCCACAAACATTGGCTAAAAAATCATTAATTGCTAAGAGTAAGCGGCCTGCTAAGTTTAAGGTACGGGAATACACCCGTTGTGAACGCTGTGGACGTCCGCACTCAGTTTACCGTAAATTCCACTTATGCCGTCTTTGCTTACGTGAGCTGGCCCACAAGGGTGAGATTCCTGGCATGAAGAAGGCTAGCTGGTAAACAAATCACCGACAAAGGAGGAAAAACATCGATGTCAATGAGTGATCCAATTGCAGACTTTCTGACGCGGATTCGTAACGCCAACATGGCGCACCACGCTTCAGTTGAAGCACCTGCATCAAAGATGAAACGCGACATCGCCGAAACTCTCAAGGCTGAAGGTTTCGTTAGCGATGTTGAATACGTTGATGATGACAAGCAAGGCATCATTCGCGTGTTCCTGAAGTATGGTAAGAACGGTGAACGGGTTATTTCCGGACTGAAGCGGATCTCAAAGCCTGGTCTTCGTACATACGTTAAGGCAGATGCTGTTCCGAAGGTTCTGAACGGGCTGGGCATTGCCATTATTTCAACTTCTCAAGGAGTTGTTACTGACAAGGTTGCACGTGCTAAGAACATCGGCGGCGAAGTTATCGCCTACGTTTGGTAATAAATAAACGAAGATAGGAGGTGCGCAGATGAGTCGTATTGGTTACAAGGAAATTAAACTTCCAAAAGACGTTCAGGTTTCTCAATCTGGTAACGTTGTGACTGTTAAGGGCCCTAAGGGGACATTGTCACGTGAAATTTCCCCACTGATTAAGATGACGGTTGATGACGACACCGTTAAGTTTGATCGTGGCGACAGTGACGACAACCAACTTAAAATGATCCACGGTACTACTCGGGCTAACGTTAACAACATGGTTGAAGGCGTTACGAAGGGTTACACTAAGATCCTCCAACTGGTTGGTGTTGGTTACCGTGCACAGATGAAGGGTAAGACGCTGGTTCTTTCAGTTGGTTACTCTCACCCTGTTGAAATGCAGCAGCCTGATGACCTTGAAGTAAAGGTTGAAAAGGGCAACATCACTATTAGCGGTTGTGACAAGCAACACGTTGGTGACTTTGCTGCTGAAGTTCGTGCCGTTCGTGCTCCAGAACCATACAAGGGCAAGGGGATTCGTTACATGAACGAACACATCATCCGTAAGGAAGGTAAGACTGGTAAGTAGTCCGCTGACCAGTTTCGTTAAAATATTCTATTTAATAATAAGAGGTGACTGTTGTGATTCTGAAACCAGACAAGAACAAAATCCGTCAACGCCGTCACATGCGCGTTCGCGGTAAGATCTCTGGTACTGCGGAGCGCCCACGCTTAAGTGTTTACCGTTCAAACAAAAACATTTACGCTCAATTAATTGATGACGTAAAGGGTGTGACGCTCGCAAGTGCCTCAACCCAAGACAGCGAAGTAAGTGGTAAGACGAAGACTGAACAAGCAGCAAGTGTTGGTGAATTGATTGCCAAGCGTGCACAAGATGCTAAGATCAGCAACGTCGTATTTGACCGTGGTGGCTACCTTTACCATGGTCGTGTTGAAGCTCTTGCCAACGCTGCTCGTGAAAACGGACTGAAATTCTAACAGAAGGAGGAATAACCCGTAATGGCATCATCATCATACATTGATCCGTCCAAGCTGGACCTTGAAGACGAAGTCGTTTCTATCAACCGGATTACTAAGGTTGTTAAGGGTGGTCGTCGTCTGCGTTTTGCCGCATTAGTTGTCGTTGGCGACAAGCACGGTCACGTTGGCTTCGGTACTGGTAAAGCTCAAGAAGTTCCAGAAGCTATCCGTAAAGCTTCTGCAGCTGCCCAGAAGAACCTGATTGCTGTTCCAATCGTCGGAACTACGATTCCGCACGAAGTAATTGGTCACTGGGGTGGTGGCAAGATCATGTTAAAGCCAGCCGTTGAAGGTTCTGGGGTCACCGCTGGTGGCGCTGTCCGGAACGTTATGGAATTGGCTGGGATTGACGACGTTACTGCAAAGCGTCTTGGATCTAACACACCAGTTAACGTTGTTCGTGCAACGTTTGATGGCTTGAAGCAACTGAAGAGCGCTGACGAAGTTGCTGCTATCCGTGGCGTTTCAGCTGACCACTTAGCAGAATAAGGAGGACACGAATTATGGCTCAAGTTAAAGTTACTTTAGTTCATAGCGTTGCCCACCGTGAACCTCGTCAACGTGCCATTATCAAGGCACTGGGCCTGGGTCGCATTGGTAGTTCCGCTATCCTGCCGGATAACGCATCTACTCGGGGCGCTATTTTTAAGGTTGCCCACTTGCTTTCCGTTGAAGAAGTTAAGTAATCAGACCAATCAAAAAGGAGGTGCCTAGATAATGAAGTTAAATGAATTGAAACCAGCTGCTGGTTCACGTTTCAAGAAGCTGCGTAAGGGTCGTGGCCTGTCATCAGGTCATGGTTTTACCTCTGGCCGTGGTACCAAGGGGCAAAAAGCTCACGGCAAGACCCGTTTAGGTTTTGAAGGTGGCCAGATGCCATTATACCGGCAAATGCCAAAACGTGGTTTTAGTAACATCAACCGCAAGGAATACGCAATCATCAACTTGGCTGCTTTGAACCAGTTTGATGACGGTGCTGAAGTAACTCCAGCGGTTCTGATTGAAAAGGGGATCGTTAAGAACCTCAAGAGCGGTGTTAAAGTTCTTGGTAGTGGCAAGCTGACGAAGAAGCTTACTGTTAAGGCCAACAAGTTTTCTGCATCTGCAGTTTCAGCAATTGAAGCTGCTGGCGGCAAAACTGAGGTGATGTAATTGCTCACATCCATCAAAAATGCATTTAGGGTGAAGGAAATCCGTAACAAGATCCTCTTTACCCTCTTTGTGTTATTTGTTTATCGGATTGGTGCTTGGATTACTGTTCCTGGCATCAATGCTGCGGCATTGGAACAGATCTCCAATACCGGCTTGGCTTCCATCCTGAATACCTTTAGTGGTGGGGGCTTGGAAAATTACTCACTGTTTGCGATGGGGGTTTCGCCATATATCACCGCGCAAATTGTTGTCCAGTTGCTCCAGATGGACATCGTTCCGAAGTTCGTTGAATGGAGCAAGCAGGGGGAAGTTGGCCGGCAAAAATTGAATCAAGCAACGCGTTGGTTGACTATTGTCCTCGGTTTTATCCAATCGATAGGGATCACTGCCGGCTTTAACGCTTTGAGTTCAATCAAACTGGTGAACAATCCCAATGTCATGACCTATTTGACAATTGGTTTGATTTTGACGGCGGGGACAATGTTTGCTACTTGGCTTGGAGACATGATTACCGAACGAGGTGTTGGTAATGGGGTTTCCATGCTGATTTTCGCCGGGATTGTTGCTCAAATTCCGACGGGCTTGCGGCAAATGTGGAATGATCAAATTACTGGCGAATCGGGTAACCAGCTATGGCTTGGTATTGGTTTCGTTGCGCTGGTTATTATTGCCTTACTATTAATCGTCCAGTTTGTTACTTACTTCCAGCAAGCTGAACGGCGTCTGCGAATTCAATACACTCGGCGGACGACGACTGCCCCGTCAAGCAGTTACTTGCCACTGAAGATTAACGTTTCTGGTGTTATTCCAGTTATCTTTGCTGGTTCATTCATTTCCACACCACAAACTATTTTGATGGCTTTTCAACAATCCCACGGTAGTGATACTTGGTATCAGGTTCTGACAACTATTTTTAATATGCAGTCCGGACCGGGGGTTGCGTTGTATACCTTCTTGATTGTTGTCTTCACCTTCTTCTACGCTTTTGTTCAGGTCAATCCTGAAAAGTTAGCGGAAAATCTGCAGAAGCAAGGAAGCTACATCACGGGTATTTGGCCGGGAAAAGGCACGCAAAGTTACGTTTCCGCATTATTAATGCGTCTGAGTACGGTTGGTTCACTTTTCCTTGGTTTGATTTCTTTGATTCCGTTAATTGCCAGCATGGTTTGGAACTTGAGCCAATCAATTGGTTTAGGTGGGACGAGCCTTCTGATCATTGTTCAAATTGCTTTGGATGTTGATCGTCAGATTAACGGATTAACGATGAAGCGTGAGTACATTGGTTTTATCCATGACGATCAATCACCAGAAGCATATGAATAAATAGGAGGAATCGAAAATGAGTTCGATGAATCTCGTCTTAATGGGTCTGCCTGGTGCAGGCAAAGGCACACAAGCTGAACGAATTATTAAGGAATTTCATATCCCGCATATTTCAACCGGGGATATCTTCCGGGCAGCTATTAAAAACCAGACTGAAATGGGGAAGAAAGCTAAGTCCTATATTGATGCTGGGAATCTGGTTCCAGATGAAGTCACTAATGGTATCGTTCAGGAACGTCTTAGCAAAGATGATGTTAAGGATGGCTTCATGCTTGACGGTTTTCCGCGCAATCTGGTTCAGGCTGAGGCTTTAAACAAGATGCTTGCTGATACTGATCGCAAACTTGATGCTGTGATCAACATTCACGTCAGTCCGGATGTTCTGGTGGATCGTTTAAGTGCCCGCTTTATTTGCAAGAACTGCGGTGCAACTTACAACAAGCTTTACAGGAAGCCAAAGGTTGAAGGAACTTGTGACAATTGTGGTGGTCATGAATTCTACCAACGTGACGATGACAAACCTGAGACGGTTAAGAACCGGTTGGATGTGAATATTAAATTGAACACACCCCTTGTTGACTTTTACAAAAAACAGGGTGTGCTGCACAACATCAACGGTGAGCAAGATATCGACAAGGTTTATGCCGATGTCCGCCAGGTTCTTACAAGTCTTCAGTAGGACGCTTGCGTAAATGATATTTATATGGTATCATTTCAAAGGTTTTGTCTAGCTAGCAGTGGAAAGTTGCGTGCTTTCCACCGCTTTTAACGTAGTCAGACAAAGGCAAGGAGGAACCATTTAGTGGCAAAAGCGGATGTAATTGAAGTTGAGGGTAAGGTTGTTGAAACTCTGCCTAATGCAATGTTTAAAGTTGAACTGGAAAACGGCGTGCAGGTTCTGGCCCACGTTTCCGGCAAGATCCGGATGCACTACATCAAGATTTTGCCTGGTGACCGTGTAAGGTTGGAAATGTCTCCGTATGATCTGACCAAGGGCCGGATTACTTTCCGCTTCAAATAAACATAGAATTTGAATTTTTGGAGGATTTGAAATGAAAGTAAGACCATCAGTCAAACGCATGTGCGAACATTGCCGGATTGTTAAGCGTCACGGCAAGGTTATGGTTATTTGCCCAGCTAACCCAAAGCATAAGCAACGTCAGGGCAAGTAGTTTATCTTATATTTGGAGGTGAAATAAATGGCTCGTATCGCAGGTGTCGATTTACCTCGTGAAAAACGTATCGTAATCGGCTTAACTTACATTTTTGGCATTGGTAACTCCACTGCTAAAAAGATTCTGAAGGACGCAGGCGTTTCTGAAGACGTTCGTGTCAAGGATCTGACTCCTGATCAAGAAGATAAGATTCGTGTTCAAGTGGACCAACTCGAAGTCGAAGGGGACCTTCGTCGTGAGATTTCAATGAACATCAAGCGTCTTCAAGAAATCGGTTCATACCGTGGCATGCGTCACCGTCGTGGTCTGCCTGTTCGTGGTCAACACACCAAGAACAACGCCCGGACTCGTAAAGGTAAGGCTGTTGCCATTGCCGGCAAGAAGATTTCGAACGCTAAGAAGTAATCAATTTTCAAAGGAGGTAAGTTAGTTTTATGGCAACCAAAAAAACTACGCGTAAGCGTCGTGCAAAGAAGAACGTTGAAACTGGTGTTGCGCACATTCACTCAACGTTTAACAACACCCTGGTTATGATCACTGATGTACAGGGTAATGCTGTTGCTTGGTCTTCTGCTGGTGTCTTGGGCTTCAAGGGTTCACGTAAGTCAACTCCTTTTGCTGCTCAGATGTGCTCAGAAGCTGCTGCTAAGCAAGCAATGGAACACGGAATGAAGACGGTTGAAGTTGAAGTTAAGGGTCCTGGTTCTGGTCGTGAATCAGCTATTCGTGCACTTCAGGCAACTGGTCTTGAAGTTACTGCTATCCGTGATGTAACTCCTGTTCCTCATAACGGTTCTCGTCCGCCAAAGCGTCGTCGTGTTTAATCTGCAATATCGGCGGAAGGACGTTTTCAGCCGAAAGTTGCATTTGATAAATACGTACCGCGTTTTGAAAGGGGTAAAACGGTAGAATGATCGAATTTGAAAAACCAAACATTCAAAAAGTTGAGGAGACCGGCAACTACGGCAAATTTGTCGTAGAGCCACTGGAACGTGGCTATGGGACGACACTGGGCAACTCCCTGCGTCGGGTTATGCTGGCTTCGATGCCTGGTGCAGCTATCACTAGTATTCAGATTGATGGCGTACTGCATGAGTTCAGCACTGTGGAAGGCGTTACAGAAGACGTTACCCAAATCATTCTTAATCTGAAGAAGGTTTCTTTGAAGATTGATAGTGATGACGTTAAGAACCTTGATCTCGATGTTAAGGGACCTGCTGATGTCACGGCTGCTGATATTCAAGGTGACGGTGACGTTACTGTTATGAACCCCGACTTGCATATCGCAACCGTTGCTGACGGCGCTGAATTACATATTCAGATGACTGCCGACAAGGGTCGTGGTTATATTTCTGCTGCTGACAACAAAGCCCGGATGGATGGCCTGGCAATTGGTGTACTACCGATTGATTCCATCTACACCCCAATTGAACGTGTTAACTACACGGTGGAAAATACTCGTGTTGGTCAACGCAACGACTATGACAAACTTACGCTCGATATTTGGACTGATGGTTCATTGACGCCGACTGAAGCTGTCAGCTTGGCTGCTAAGATCCTGACTGAACACTTGTCAATGTTTGTTAACTTGACTGAAGAAGCACAAAACGCTCAAGTAATGGTTGAGAAGGAAGAAACGCACAAAGAGAAGATGCTCGACAAGACCATTGAAGAGTTGGACCTCTCTGTTCGTTCATACAACTGCTTGAAGCGTGCGGGCATTGAAACAGTTAAGGACCTTACAGAACGGACCGAAAGCGATATGATGAAGGTTCGGAACCTTGGTCAGAAGTCGCTGGAAGAAATCAAATTGAAGTTAGCTGACCTCGGCGTTTCATTCCGTCAAGGTGATTAATCATAACGAAAAAAGGGAGGGAACATATTCATGAGTTATCGTAAATTGCAACGTACCAGTTCTCAACGGAAGGCTTTATTGCGTGATTTGACAACTGAACTGATTCTGCACGGCAGCATTAACACGACTGTGGCTCGTGCAAAGGAAGTTCGCAAGACAATGGACAAGATGGTTACTCTTGCTAAGAAGGGTGATTTGTCTGCTCGTCGTCAAGCTGCTAAGATCGTTCGCGACGCTGTTGCTGACGTTAAGGAAGACGGTGCTAACGTCACTGTTCAAACTGCTTTGCAAAAACTGTTTGATGAAATTGGTCCTAAGTACAAGGACCGTAACGGTGGCTACACTCGTATGTACAAGGTAATGCCTCGTCGTGGCGATGGTGCACCAATGGTTCAACTTTCACTGGTTGACTAATTGCTTTTTAGTTAAATACGTAATAAAGAATCACTGCAATCTGTGGTATAGAGCGTTATGATGGTGGGTCAATCCCTAGTCTAACTCGAAGGCGGTTCGCCGCGCGCCCTGGTTGTAAGTGGTTTTTTTATACTGAGAATTTACAATTCAAGTGCAACATAAATTAAAAAAATAACCCATAACGGGTAGAATTAGTTTAATAACCAAATC
>NZ_CANDNU010000006.1 GCF_947387495.1 Limosilactobacillus difficilis | reverse complement strand
TAGAAAAATATTAAACTATCAAACACCGTTTGAGATATTTTTTGAAGAACCGTTGCACTTAGTTTGACAATTCGTCGCAAAAGTTGACAATAAATTTTAAAAAATGCTTGCAAAAAGCCTGATAAGTTGATATTATAATAACCGTTGTCAATATGACATGGGCAGTTAGCTCAGCTGGCAGAGCAACGGACTCTTAATCCGTGGGTCCAGGGTTCGATCCCCTGACTGCCCATTATATGCATCGCTTTGGCGGTGCTTTTTTTATACTCTCAGAGCCCCAAATTGGGTTCTTTCCAGGGCTTTCATTAAAATAAGCGCCCCAGGCGGCTTACGACGGGCAATGCTCGTCCTTGGTCATCCGGAGCGCTTATTACTTTTCTAGCTTGCTTTTTAATACTGATCGGCCCGTTTGCGATTGGTTTCACAGATCCAGACGACCACGGTCAGGACCAACAGAATGGCCAGCAAACAGCACAAAAACATTACTTTGTAAGAGCTAGCACTGATCAATAGGCCACCGACGACCGGGCTCAGGGCCTTTCCAACCGAGGACCAGCCGTTAAAGAGCCCTTGGTAGCGTCCCTTTTCCTCGTTAGGTGTCAATTCATTGATCACAGCCGGCATCGTCGGAAAAGCAGTTGCTTCACCGAGGGTCAAGACTGCCATCCCAATGACGAACCAGTGGTACTGCCGCGCGAAGAGCAAAATCGCAAACGATGCTGCCACCGTCAGCAGACCAAAGTAGATCATCCGGTAGGGATTGGTCAAGTAGCGATTTAGCCAGCTGAGGAGCAACTGGAAGACAACAATCAGAAAGCCGTTGACAGTCCACAGGAGACTGTAGAGAGTCAATGAGATCCCCATTCCTGTCATGTAGACCGACATGTTGCTCGACCACTGGCTGTAAGCAATCCAGACGATTGCAATACCAACAAAAAACGACCAGCAGATCAACTTATTAGGCCAGCTGATCTCCACCCGAGCCGTCTTGTTCGTCTTGTGGGTCTGTGTCAGCTGTGGCACCCGGTAGAAGAACCAGACCACGAAGAAATAAATGATATACATGACTCCAGTTACCGCAAAGAGCGGGCCCACATGGTTATGGCTGGCCGCATAAAGGGGCCCTACAGCAGCGGTTCCGATCATCATCCCGAAATTATTGGCGAAGTAGATGAGGTTGAAGACGGTTCGGCCATCGTGAGAGTGAATCCGCGTCCCGTATGAATTCAGCATGGTGATCAGCCAACCGTTGATAAAACCAACGATCGGCAAGAGGAGCGGGTAAGCGGGCCAACCATTTTGAAACATCAAAACGCCCATCATGATGATTTCGAAAATAACCATCCCCAGTGTCAAATGCTGAGGATTAAAGCGATCAAACAGCGTTCCTCCGATGTAGGAGCCAATCACGTTGGTCCCCGAGTAAAAAAGCAGAACGATCCCTGAAACCGTCAAGGATTGGTGCAATTGATTATGCACATACACTGTCGTCAACGGCCACACAAAACTATTGCCGATGCTCGCTAAAAAAGCCCCCAAGAGCAACCAATGCAGCTGCAGTTCATCCTTTTTGGTTCGCATAGCGTGAGCTCCCCCTTTCCCATAAAAGAACAGCCCGGAAGCTCTCACTCCTGCGCTGTCATTACTACTGTTGATTTTCCTCAATACTCCTGCCCAAGTCTTGCGGAACAAACTTATTGCAGGTCTTGTTAAACATCAAGTTGACCGTTCCCCGCGGACCGCTCCGGTTCTTTTCAATAATCAGTTCAACCTGGCTGACACTCGGTTGATCATCCTCGCTAACTGGCTGATCCTCATCGGGATCTTCCTCGTTATCATCCCGATCATAATAATCATCCCGGTAGAGGAAACTGACAATGTCGGCATCTTGCTCAATTGAACCAGATTCCCGAATATCGGACAACACCGGCCGCTTATCTTGTCGCTGCTCGACCCCCCGGGATAGCTGCGACAGGGCAATGACTGGCACACTGAGTTCCTTGGCCAGTTTCTTGAGCTGCCGAGAAATCATCGAGACTTCTTGCTGACGGTTTTCGGCGTTGCCACCTTCGATCAGCTGCAAATAATCGATAACGATCAAACTCAGTGCCCCTTGCTCTTTTTTCAGGCGGCGGCACTTCGCCCGGATCTCGCTGACTTTGATGCCGGGAGTGTCATCGATGAACATGCGAGTGTTAGCTAGGGTCCCCGAAACATTCCAGAGGTTGGTGACTTCCTCACTGGTCAAATTCCCGGTCCGAAGGTGCTGTGAATTGATCCGTCCTTCCGCACACAGCATCCGGTCAACCAATGACTCCGCCCCCATTTCCAGGCTAAAAATGGCCACAACGGTATCTTCGCCCCGGATTGCGACATTCTGGGCAAGGTTGAGGGCAAAAGCCGTCTTCCCCATCGCCGGCCGAGCCGCGATGACGATAAATTCATCCGGATGCAAACCGGTCGTGATCTCGTCCAATTGTTTATAGCCCGTCGAAATCCCGGTCACGTCACTGTGATCCTTAGTCAATTCTTCGATGTGGTTAAGGGAAGAATCAACCAGGTCGTTCATGTTCTGGAAGCCCCCCGTATTCTGGGCTTCGGCCACCTGCATGATTGATTGTTCGGCACTATCGGTCAAGTCTGCAACCGAATCTTTGCCTTCGTAAGACTGGTCGATGATCTTCTGGGCCGCTTCAATCAGGCGCCGGGACGTCGCCTTGTCCCGGACAATCTTAGCGTAGTATTCCACGTTGGCAGCCGTTGGAACCGCGGCGGCTAGTTCTGCCACGTATTTAATCCCACCGACGTTGGCCAACTGATTTTCGCTGCGCAATTCGTCGCGAATCGTGATCGGGTCGATTTTTTCATCCCGGTCATCCAGGTTGATCATCGCCTGATACATGATCTGGTGATTGCGCTGGTAGAAATCCTTGGCCGTCAAGAATTCCAACGACTGCTTAAAAGCATCATCCGATAAAAAAGCCGACCCGAGGACGGCTCGTTCAGCTTCTGGATCATTCGGCATCTGCGGTGCGCTACTGCCGACAGTACCCAGCTGTTCGTCTGCCATTATCGGTTCGACCTCCTTTCAATTAAAAGCAATTCCTGCTTATTTTTCGGCGATGTGAACCCGGATGTTGGCCGTCACGTCGTGGTGCAGCTTCACGGGAACACTGACGTAGCCTGTCGCCTTGATCGGGGCGGCAAGCTGGATCTTGTGCTTGTCCAGCTTTAGGTCAAACTGGCTGTTCAGTGCTTTCACAATTTGCTTGCTGGAGATGGAACCGAAGATCCGGCCGTCCGTTCCGGCCTTGGCGCTCAGCTCGATCACTGTCTTGTCATCTTCCAGCTTCTTTTTCATTTCCTTAGCGTTGGCCAATTCTTCGGCTTCGTGTTTTTCTGCGGCCCGTTGCTGACCGTGGAGTTCACTCATAGCCGACTTCGTAGCAGCCTTGGCCAGGCCACGTTTGATCAAGTAATTTTGGGCGTAACCGTCAGAAACTTTCTTTAATTCGCCACGCTTGCCGCGACCACGAACGTCTTTTACAAAAATAACCTTCATACTTCTCACTCCTCTGTTGTTTCTAGATCCGAATCAGAATCTTCCTTGTGGTTTAACAGGTCAACCAGCTCATCACGAACCTGGCTGACCGTCTTACCCTTAATTTGCGTTGCCGCATTAGAGAGGTGGCCGCCACCACCCATTTTTTCCATCACTAATTGCACATTAAAGTCGCCCATCGAGCGAGCTGACACACTGATCACATTGTCAGCACGCTTCGTGATGACAAATGAGGCGTCGATCCCGTCCATTTGCAGGAGCATATCGGCGGCCTGAGCTGCCGTTACTGGGTCATAGCTTTGGTTGTCCTCACCAACACACAATGCCATTCTATCATTAATGAACTTCACATTTGAAATGAGATGGTTCCGATTTAGGAAACTATCTGGATTTTCTTTCATAAAATGTTGAATCATGAGCCCATCCGCCCCGGCAGAACGCAAGTAGCTGGCGGCATCAAACGTCCGGGTGCCGGCACGCTGAGTGAAGGACTTCGTGTCCACTTGGATCCCCGTTAGCATCGTCGTCGCCTCTAGTTTGTTCAACGACTCGCTGTCGCGCGGCTGGTATTCAAACATTTCCGTAATCAACTCACAAGTCGAGCTGGCATAGGGTTCAATGTAAACCAGCAGAGGGTTTTCAGGAAACTCTTCGCCTCGCCGGTGGTGATCAATGATCATCACCCGGTTCTGCAGCTGCTGGAAGAGTTTCGGCGAAATCGAAATGCTCGGCTTTGAGTGGTCGACCATCACTAACAAGCTCTTGCTAGTGGCCTTGGCCATCGCTTCGTCTGGTGTAATGATATGGTCTTTGATATCCTTATACTTGTTGATCTCCAACATCAAACGAGCAATGTCGGAATGAACGTGCTCCGTATCGAGAACGATCCAGCAGTTATGGCTATTCATCGAAGCGATGCGCCGGATCCCCAGGCAAGCCCCCATCGAATCCATATCGGGCTTATTATGACCCATCACGAAGATCTGGTCGGCTTCGGCCATCAGTTCCTGCATGGCCTGGCTAATCATCCGGGCCCGGACCCGCGTCCGCTTCTCCATCGGGTTGGTCTTACCGCCATAGAAGCGGGCCTCTGAATCCTCCGCTCGCACGACGACCTGATCCCCGCCCCGCCCCAGAGCGAGGTCAAGGTTTTGCTGAGCAGTGTTGGCCATCTTCATCAAGTCATGTTCGCCGTATGCAATCCCGACGGAAAGTGTCACTGGCGAATTTTGTTTGGTCGTGTTGTTGCGGATGACATCCAGAATCTTAAACTTCTTTTTTTCCAAGCTGTCCAAAGAGCGCTGGTAACCCACAATCAGGTAATTATCGTCATCAATCACCTTCATCAACAGGTGATTGACCTTCGCCCACTTACTGATCTCAGACGTGACGTAGTTGTGGAGGTTGGAAACCTCGGAGTCGTTCATCCCCTGGGTTAATTCGATGTAGTTATCCAGGTAAATTTGCCCGACGAAGACGCGCTCGTTCTTGTAGCGCTCCTCGATCTGTTGGTACCTGGTGACATCCATCAAGTAGATGGTGTGAAAGCGTTCCTGCACCAAGAATTCAAAGCGGCGCCGCTTCCAGGAAACGATCAACGGCTGCTTTTCCTGCTGGTATTTTTTGACCAGCTTGGCAAGTTTAAAATCAACGTCGCTCAGCGGCTTGCCGACGACAGTCTCGAGCTTAAAGTATTTCGCCATGTAAGGATTGATCCATTTGACCATCTCGTGGTCGTCCATCGTGATCATCCCCAAGGGCATATCCAGGAGGGCTTCCTGCTGGCCCCGTTCTAACTGGTAAGTCAAATCACTGAGGTAGGTATTAGTGTCATCACGCAGCTTATAAAGCTGATTCAAACTAATGTAGAGCCCCACCGCTAAGAAAACTACCATGATGAGTCCGATCACCCAGTTGAGGTTAAAAGCGATCACCAGACTAATGATCGACAGGGACAGCAAAAAGATCGCGTTAGCCCGCACCGCACCATCGCGAACAAACAAGAGCCAGCGGTCACCATTGAAAAAGTCCTTCATCGTTTCACCTCCCCCGTGTCTATACCATCATATGATATCACATCAGCGACTTCATTCTGAGTCTGGCAAATGAATTTCAGCGTAAGTTTTCACTTGCACATCATCATCTGTCAAAATCAAGCGAGTAATCGCTCCATTAGCGCCCTTGACCAGGTCAAAGTGACCATCTCCGTAACGATCTGCAATCAGCCGAATTGCCAAGCCATGACTGACCACCAAAATTTTTTTGGCCGGAGATTTCCGCAATTTACTCCAGACGGGATCAAGACGCCGCCAAAAATCGTCGTAGTTCTCAGCGACGTGGTAAGGGTCGGCCTCCTTGGTAAATTTCAGGATATTTTTAAAGCCACTCTGGAAGAAGGGGGCTTCGGAGCCCGACATCGAGTCCATGTGACTGGCAAAAATCTGCCGCTCTACCCAATCGCCGTCCATCCCTTCAAAACTGCCAAAATAAACTTCACGAAATTCTGGCATTTCCTGAATCTGAAGCTGATCAGCGTTACGGTTCAGCTTGACGATCTCCCGGCAGGTGTGGACTGCTCGGCCAAGATCGGAAGCAATGGCAAGGTCAAAGGGAACCTGGGCGAGTTCGCGGCCAGCACGTTGGGCCTGGGCAACACCTTTTTTCGTTAGGGGCGTATCGCTCCAACCCTGCATTTTGTAAAAGTAATTAAAAAGCGTCTCCCCGTGACGCACCAAGTAAATTTCTTTTTCCATTTTCAAGCTCCCTTATACACATAAAAAGAGAGCCACGACTGGGTCGCAACTCTCTTTCCACTTTAAAATGACGATTAGTCTTCGGCAACGAATGGCAGCAAAGCCATAATCCGTGCCCGCTTGATAGCGATCGTCAGCTTGCGTTGGTTCTTGGCACTAGTACCAGTAATCCGACGTGGTAAAATCTTGCCACGTTCTGAAATGAACCGACGTAATAAGTCAGTGTCTTTGTAGTCAATGTAATCAATGTGGTTTGCGGCGATGAAGTCGATCTTACGACGACGACGGCCACCACGACGTTGTTGAGCCATGAAATTACCTCCTGTCCGCTTGTATTAATTTAAAACGGTAAATTATCCTCTGAATTAGTTAAATTATCATCGGAATCGGACTTATCCTGATCCTTCTTGGCAGAATTGTCATCTGCCGTGCCATTGCTGGCTTGGGGATCATTCTGAGCCGGTTGAGAGGGAGCGTTATTGGCAAACGGCAATGAATCGTCATTAATTTGGACTGGTTCATTGTTGTTGAGCTGATCGCCACCAAAACCGCCAGCAGCAAAGCCACCGTTGTTGCCGTAACTACTGCCACCCTGCTGGCCACCATTATAACGTTGTTGATTGTTACCACCGTTATAATTGTTGCGGTTGCTACCGCCGCTGTAAGCCTGGCCATTGCCAAAGCCACCAGCCTGGTTGCCATTATTTTGGGCCCGTGGTTCCAAAAGCGCGAAGTTGTCAACAACAATTTCGGTTACGTAAACGCGCTGACCCTGCTGGTTTTCGTAGTTACGCGTCTGGATCCGCCCGTCTAAGCCGACTAATGACCCCTTATGGGTGAAATTAGCGAAATTTTCAGCGGACTTACGCCAAATGACGCAGTTAATAAAGTCCGCGTCCCGGTCCCCTTGTTGGTTCCGGAACTGACGATCCACGGCGAGAGTGAAAGAAACCACTGGAGTTCCGTTGTTGGTGTACCGCACCTCAGGATCTCTGGTCAAACGCCCAGTAATAACTGCACGATTAAGCATCGGCATCCACTCCTCTCAAAAATGTGTTCCCGTAGCTGATCTTAAGCATCCAGCTTAACGATCATGTGACGCAGAATGTCGTCGCTGAACTTAGCCAAACGATCGAATTCGTTCAGCGGTTGGTCAGTGTCAGTCGTCAGCGTCATCACATGGTAAGTACCTTCCGTGTACTTAGCAATCGGGTAAGCAAAACGACGAGTTGACCAATCCTTTGATTCAACAAGCGTAGCACCATTGTCCGTAACAACCTTGTCAAAGCGGTCTACCAGGTCAGACTTAGCAGATTCTTCGATGTCCGGACGAATGATGTAAGTAATTTCGTATTTGCGTGTTTCCATTATTTACACCTCCTCATGGTCTCTGGCTCTCCCACAGGGAAGAGCAAGGAGAGTAGACGTTATTACGTATACTCACAGATAAAAATAATAACATAGCATCAACCAATTTACAATAAGCGTCACCAAAAAATCCCGGGATGCGGTACTAATAAATAGATACGCCGTTTCCCGGGAAAAAACACTAATTATTATTCTGGATTTGCCTTAGTGGCATCCGCCTGTTCAGTATCAGCGGATGGCTGAGACTGGTTATCATCATCGCTATCTTCCTTGGCAACCTTGGTCATCGTAGCAACCTGGGAATTGTCATCCAGCTTAATCAGACGAACCCCCATCGTTGAACGACCCGTCTGTGAAACGGTTTCGATACCGAAGCGGATAATAATCCCCTTATCAGTAACCAGCATGATGTCTTCATCGCCTTCGACCGTGGTTAAGCCAACCAGGGCACCATTCTTGGCAGTAACGTTGGCTGTCTTAATCCCTTTACCGCCACGACCCTTAATTGGGTATTCACTGGCCGGGGTCTGCTTACCATAGCCCTTTTCACTGATAGTAAAGACCTTGCTGTCCGCCTTCAACGGGGCCGCCCCGATGACATAATCAGAATCGCGTAAGCGAACTCCCCGCACCCCGGCGGCGGCCCGGCCCATCGACCGGACATCATCGGAGTTGAAGCTGACAGCATAGCCTTCGTGAGTTCCGATGATCATGTTCTGGCCAGCATCGATAATGCTGACGTTCATCAACTCATCCCCGTCGTGCAGGTTGACCGCCTTCAGGCCATTACTGCGGATGTTCTTAAACTCGCTGACGGGTGTCTTCTTGACAACCCCTTTGACGGTTGTGAAGAAGAGGTATTTGTCATCAACATCGTCGTCACTGCCGCCAGCAACGTTAATCACGTTGCTGATCTTTTCTTTGCTGTCAATGCCCAGCATGTTGATGATTGGAATCCCCTGGGCAGCTCGGCCGTATTCAGGAATCTCATAGCCCTTCATCGAGTAGACCTTGCCGGAAGTGGTGAAGAACAATAGCAGATCGTGGGTCGAACTGGAGATCAATTCTTCAATAAAGTCATCCTTATGAACACCCATTCCCTTGACACCATGGCCACCACGATTCTGGGACTTAAATTCATCTACCGGCAGACGCTTGATGTAGCCCTTGTGAGTCAGAGTGATGACAATGTCTTGTTCTTCGATCAGGTCTTCGTCTTCGATACTGGTGATGTCGCCGACCTGCAATTCTGTCCGTCGTTTGTCGCCAAACTTCTTCTGGATCTCCATCAGTTCGTCATAAATGATCTGGTTGATCCGTTCCTGGTGAGCCAAGATGTCCTTATAGTCAGCGATAGCCGCGGTCAATTTCTTGTATTCGTCCTCGATCTTTTCGCGTTCCAGACCGGTCAGACGAACCAGCCGCATATCCAGAATGGCCTGTGATTGTCGATCAGAGAGGCCAAACTTGGTCATCAATTGGTCCTTGGCCACTTCACTCGTCTGCGAATTACGGATGATACTGATGATTTCGTCGATGTGGTCGAGAGCAATCCGCAAGCCTTCGACGATATGGAGCCGCCGCTGGGCCTTCTTCAGGTCAAATGCGGTCCGGCGCCGCACCACGTCCTCTTGATGCTGGAGGTAGTAAGTGAGCATTTCTTTTAAGCTCAGGATCTTCGGTGCGCCATCCACGATAGCTAGCATATTGAAATTGAAAGTCGTCTGCATCAGGGTCATCTTGTAGAGATTGTTCAAGATGACCTCGGCACTGGCGTCCCGCCGCACATCGATGACGATCCGCATCCCTTCACGGTCAGTTTCGTCATTGACCCCGGTGATGCCCTCGATTTCCTTGTTGCGGGCCAGTTCCGCAATCCGTTCGATCAATTTAGCCTTGTTCACCATGTAAGGAATTTCGTGGACAATGATCTGCTGACGCCCGCTCTTCTTTTCGGCGATGTCGACCTTGGCTCGAACGACGATGGTCCCCCGGCCAGTTTCGTAAGCCTTGCGGATGCCCGACTTGCCCATGACTACCCCACCGGTTGGGAAGTCCGGTCCCGGCAAGACCTTCATCAGTTCTTCGGTTGTCGCGTCTGGATTCTTCATCAACATGTGAATGGCACTGATCACTTCGCCCAGGTTATGGGTCGGAATATTAGTCGCCATCCCCACGGCAATCCCAGAAGCCCCGTTTACCAACAGGTTAGGGAAGCGAGACGGCAGCACTGTCGGTTCCCGCTCGGTCCCGTCGTAGTTGTCCTGGAAGTCAACCGTATCCTTGTTAATGTCCCGCAGCATTTCTACGGACATCCGGCTCATCTTAGCTTCGGTATAACGCATTGCTGCCGGGCTGTCGCCATCGACCGACCCGAAGTTCCCGTGTCCATCGACCAGCATATAACGATAGGAGAAGTCCTGGGCCATCCGCACTAAGGCTTCGTAAATGGCCGAATCACCGTGGGGGTGGAATTTACCCATAACATCCCCGACGATCCGGGCGGACTTCTTGTAAGGCTTGTCCGGAGTAACGCCTAATTCATTCATCCCGTAAAGAATCCGCCGTTGCACCGGCTTCAAGCCGTCACGAACATCCGGCAGTGCCCGGGCAGCGATGACACTCATTGCATAGTCCAGGAACGAATTCTTCATTTGACTCGTCAGATTAGTATCGGTAATCCGGCTTGTGTCTTCATCAGCCACTTTCGTGTTCCTCCTTTAGCTCTTACAGATCCAGATTTTCAACGAACTTCGCATTATCCTCGATAAACTTCCGCCGCGGAGCGACTTTGGTTCCCATCAACATCGGGAAGATCTTGTCGGCTGCCGCCGCATCATCCAATTTAACCCGCAATAAGCGCCGATTTTCCGGATTCATCGTTGTCTCCCAGAGTTGGTCCGAATCCATTTCACCAAGCCCCTTGTAACGTTGGATTACGGGTTTAGGCGTTGGCTGCAGCGCATTAACCGTTTTTTCCAATTCTTCGTCGGATTGAACGTACTTGACGAACTTACCCTGGCGAACCTGGTACAGCGGCGGCTGAGCGATGTAGACGTAGCCGTGTTCGATCATCGGCCGCATAAAGCGGTAGAACAGCGTCAAAAGGAGAATTCGAATGTGGGCCCCGTCAACATCGGCATCAGTCATAATAATCAGCTTGTGGTAATTAGCCTTGCTGATATCAAAATCTTCCCCAAAGCCGGTGCCGAGGGCCGTAAATAGCGACCGGATTTCATCATTAGCTAAAACCCGGTTAAGGCTGGCCTTTTCCACGTTCAAAATCTTGCCCCGAATCGGCAAAATCGCCTGAGTCAGCCGGGAACGGCCTTGTTTTGCAGAACCGCCGGCGGAATCCCCTTCGACGATAAACAATTCAGAGATATTCGGGTCGTTGCTGGTATTGTCCGCCAACTTACCCGGCAGACTGCTAATTTCCAGGCCGCTCTTCTTCCGCGTTACTTCCCGTGCCCGCTTAGCGGCGTCACGGGCCTTAGAAGCTAGCAAACCCTTGTCAACGATCTTATGGGCGGTGTCCGGATTTTCCATCAGGAAACGGTTAAAGGTTTCGGCAAAGATGTGGTCCGTCGCCGTCCGAGCATCAGAGTTACTGAGTTTGGTCTTCGTTTGCCCTTCAAATTGGGGATCGGGGTGCTTAATCGAGACGACAGCCGTCATCCCTTCCCGGACGTCCTCCCCAGACAGCGACTCATTATCGTGAAGGATCTTAGCCTGGTGGCCATAGTCGTTGATCACCCGGGTCAGAGCCGTCTTAAAGCCAGTTTCGTGGGTCCCGCCTTCGTAGGTGTTGATGTTATTAGTAAAGGTCAGCAGCTCACTGTGGTAGTCATTGGTGTATTGCAGTGACACTTCAACCGTAATGCCCTTGTACTTGCCTTCAACGTAGATCGGTGGGTTAAAGAGCACCTCATGGTTCTTGTTCAGAAATTCAACATAGTGGCGAATTCCGCCTTCGAAGTGGAATTCTTGTTTCGTAGCCTTTTCAGGGCGCTTGTCCTCGATCGTAATCTTGAGCCCCTTATTCAGGAAAGCCAGTTCACGAATTCGGTCGGTCAAAGTCTTGATGTTATAAGTCGTTGTTTCCCGGAATAATTCCGGATCCGGCTTGAAGTGAACCCGCGTCCCGTGTTGGATCTCGGGGATTCCTGTCTTGACGACTTTCATCGGAGTCTTAACGTGGCCCCGTTCAAAATCCATATAGTATTCTTTGCCTTGCCGGGTCACGTAAACGTCCAGTTCTTCTGAAAGAGCGTTAACAACCGACGCCCCCACACCGTGCAGACCACCAGATACTTTATAACTGCCACCACCGAACTTTCCGCCGGCGTGCAACACTGTGAAGACCGTTTCCAGCGCAGGCTTACCGGTTTCCTTCTGGGTATCGACCGGGATCCCCCGGCCATTGTCAACAACGGTGATGCTGTTGTCGGGTTCGACTACCACGTTGATTTCATCACAAAAACCAGCAAGTGCTTCATCAATCCCGTTATCGACGATTTCCCAAACTAGGTGATGAAGACCCTGCGACGTCGTACTGCCGATATACATCCCCGGGCGCTTCCGAACAGCCTCCAAACCCTTCAGAACTTGGATTTGACTCGCATCGTACTCACTACCCAGCTCTGCCTTTTTTTCCTGTTCCTTTTCACTTTCGCTCACTGTGTTTCCTCCTTCTTCACGTGTCCGTCCGCAATATTAAAAATCGTCGGTTGCTTGATCAATTGCCTGGCAACCCCACTCAAACTGGTGGTGGTTAAAAAGGTCTGGACTTTATCCTGGATTGCCGTCAATAAATGTGTTTGCCGCTCATCGTCTAATTCTGACAGCACATCGTCTAACAGCAACAGGGGATATTCTCCCGTTTGCGACTTCATAAGGTCAATTTCGGCCAATTTGACGGAGAGTGCCGTCGTCCGCTGCTGGCCCTGAGAACCAAAACTCTGCACATTGGCCCCATTAACGAAAAAATGAACGTCATCACGATGGGGCCCGCTCAAAGTCGTCCCTAGTTCAATCTCGTGGTCCTTGCTTTTCGCGTAGCGTTCCCGTAACTGACGTTCATAGTCCGCGGCTGTTTGATCTTCCCCCACATCGACCTGACTGACGTACTTAAAAGTCAGGTCTTCCTTCGCCGTTGAAATATGGTGGTGAAGATCAGCCGCCCAGTGCTCTAGTTGCTGAAGCAGCGTCGCACGCAAGGCAATCAATTGCCCTCCCGCGGCAGCTAACTCGTCAGATAAAACCCCCAGCAAGACCTGGTCACTTTGCTGGTGGTACTTGAGCTGCTTTAGATACTGGTTCCGCTGTTTCAAATATTGATTGTAACGACTCAATTGGTAAAGATACTGGCTGCTCATTTGGCTAAACTCGGTATCCATAAATTGGCGCCGGACAACTGGCGCTCCTTTAACAATCGCCAAGTCCTCTGGCGCAAATAAAACGACATTTAACGATCCTACATAGGTCGAAAGTCGGGATTGAAAAAGGTGATTGAGTTGTACCCGTTTACCGCGACCACTAAATTGCACTTCGAGAGGAAGACTCCCGAGACGCTTCTTAACCCGACCGGTGATCGTCGCTTTTTTTTGGTGCCAGCGAATCAATTCACGATCGTTGGCCGTCCGATGACTCTTCGTCAGCGCTAACACATAGATGGCTTCCATCAAATTGGTCTTGCCCTGGGCATTGGCGCCGATAAAGATATTAATGCCAGGATGAAAATGGACCTTTAAATCGGCATAGTTTCGAAAATTATGCAGCTGCAATTCTTCAAGAAACAAGCCACCACCCCGTTTATTGAACCGTCCATTGTCCCTGCTCGGGGATGGTCACTGTGTCGCCCGACCGCAATTTTTTACCACGTCGATCCTCTGGTTGTTCATTCACTAAGACCTGATGTTCCTTTAAAAACCACTTGGCTGCCCCGCCAGTCGGGATCACGCCAGCTTCTTTGAGGAGTTGGCCAAGGGTAATAAAGTCACCATTGATTGTCACCGTTTTTGTATCTGCCATTTAATCACCTACTTCTCCGTTTAACATTTCAATTATACCGTTTTTCAGAGGCAAAAACAAATCTAATGCCCCTTGCGTGGCCCTCAGGAAGCAATAGGCCATTTAAGGCAAATATCACCTTCGACCAGCAAAAAAGATATAATGCGCTCTCATGTCGTTTTAGCAGTTTTGAGAAAATAAAAAAAGCAAGGCACCAGGCCTTGCCATAATCAATTGAAATTTCAATCCTTTTAGCGTGTCCGCACCGGGGTGATCAGCTGGACAAAGTTGTTGTCCTCATCGCCGCTTGGGACCAAGGTGAACGGCCGCAACGGGGATGTGAATGACATCGTAATCGTTGCCTTACCAAAGGAACGCAGCGCATCCTTCATGTAATCCGGGTTAAAGGAAATTTCCAGTTCTTTTCCGCTCAGTTGACTGTTAGCCACGGCTTCTTCCACAAAACCAACGTCAGGTGAATCACCGCTGATCTGTGCCTTGTTTTCGGCCGGGTTTAAGGAAAGTTCGACTACATTATTGCGGCTTTCGTGTGACAGCAAAGAAGCCCGCTCGATTGCAGCCAGGAATTGGTCAGCTTGCAATTCGATCTGAGTGTCTGAAGTCGTTGGAATCAAGCGACTGGTTTCTGGATAGTTACCATCCAGCAATCGGGAATAGAAGTGAGTATTGCCAAAACTAAACAGCGCCAGGTTATCGGCAATCTGCAGTTTGACGTTATCCTTTTCATCGCTGATCATCCGGGATAATTCCGTCAATGATTTTCCCGGTAACACCACATCGTAGGCCTGGCTGTTATCGTCAGCCAATTCCACTTGCCGTTGTGCCAAACGGTGACTGTCAGTTGCCACCAGAGTCAAAAGCTTATTTGACAGGGTAATATGAATTCCCGTTAAAATTGGGCGATTTTCTTGGTTAGAAACGGCAAAAACTGTCTGACTAATAACTTCCCGCAGCATATCCGGTGCTAACTCAATCGTTTGCTCAGCCTCCACCTCTGGCAATGGCGGGTAATTGTTGGCATCCTGACCATTGATCTTAAATTCGGCCGGACCGGAGGTAATCTGGGCCTCAAAATTGTTTGTAACTGTAATGGTTACAGTATCATCAGGAAGTTTTTTGATGATTTCATTAAAGAACCGTGCTGGCAAAACAATTGCACCAGGTTTGTCAATCTTTAATGCATATTTATCATCAAGAATGGATATTTTACTTTCAAGAGTAATGTCAGCATTACTGCCAGTTAACGTAATGTCGTCTTTGCTTACGACCATCTTTAACCCAGTTAAGATGGGAATGGTTGTTTTTGAAGAGATCGCCCTTAAAACATTATTGAGTTGTTCAATGAATGCTGAACGGTTAATTGTAAATTTCATTTAGGACACTCCTTGTTTCCCTGTTAGTAAATACATTAATAATTAATATAAAAAGTAGGTGTAGTAGGCCTTGTAAATCTTGTGGATAAGTTTGGCCAGGCCACAGCTGAGTAAGCATTTAGCTTGTTGATAACCTGTGGATAAGTGGTGGAAAAATAGTTAGTTGTCAACAATCAGCGTTGTAGATCCATTTTAAGATCTTGGATATCGTCTTGCAATGTTTGGTTGTCCTTGAGCTGCTTCTCGATTTTATCGATTGCGTGCAGGACGGTAGTGTGGTCTTTGCCCCCGAAGGCTTTTCCGATTTGTGGCAGAGAGTCGTTGGTCAGTTCGCGTGATAGGTACATAGCGATTTGGCGCGGGACGACGATCTGTTTAGTGCGCTTTCGACCGGTTATGTCAGATTGGTTGATTTTGTAATAAGCCGCGACCCGCTTTTGGATGGTATCGATGTCGACTCCTTCGTCTTCACTTTCCGTGGCCATGCCCTGCAGGGCTTCACGGGTGAGGGCGAGGGTGATCGGTTCGTGTTTCATCTGGGCGAGGATTTTCACTTTCATCAAGGCACCTTCAAGCTCCCGAACGTTAGTGTTAATGCGACTGGCAATGGCATTTAGGACTTCGTTAGGTGCCTGGATGTTCTCTTCTTCGGCCTTGCTGCGTAGGATGGCGATTCGTGTTTCGAGGTTCGGCGAAGCAATTTCTACTGATAGTCCCCAGACAAAGCGGGAGACTAACCGGTCTGTCATGTCAGGAATTTCTTTTGGATACCGATCAGCTGTCAGGACAATCTGCTTGCTATTATCGTGCAATGAATTAAAGGTATTGAAAAACTCGAGCTGCGTCCCTTCTTTTTTTGAAAAGAATTGAATGTCGTCGACCAGGAGGGCGTCGAGGTTACGGTATTCTTGACGGAATTGTTCCTGGCTATTGTTTTTAATGGAGTTGACGTAGTCGTTAATGAAGTTTTCGCTTGTTACGTATTTGATGCGTGCTGCTGGATTATGTTCGAGCATGTTGTTGGCGATTGCTTGCATCAGGTGGGTTTTTCCGAGACCGACACCACCGTAAATTAGAAGGGGATTGTAGACCTTGCCGGGATTATCGGAAATAGCGTAAGCGGCGGCGTAGGCCATTTCATTGCTGCGGCCTTGAATGAAGTTTTTAAAAGTGTACTCAGGATTTAAAGGAGTTTCTTCCTTATATGTCGGCAGATTATTGACCGGAGTACTTGGCCTTGCTTCTTCATTTGCTAATTCGTTGGTAACAATGTATTCCGGGGTAATATTGGTTGTCGTTTGTTGGTAGAGAACGTTCTTTACTTTAGGATCGACTTCTTCTCGCCAAAATTTTTGGATGTATTTGTTAGGCAGTTCGATGGTCAAAAAATTGTTGTGGAGGGAAACGACTTTTGCCGGGGTGATAAGGTTTTTGTAAGTCGGTTTTCCGTAAATATCACGTAGGTGATTCTGAATTGCTTGCCATAGGGCATTAAGCTCAGTCACGAGAGTACCCCCTTCAGAGAATAAAATAATAAAACCAAAGGGTATTCTAGCATTCCTTTATAGAGTTTTCCACAGGCCTAAAAAATTTTGCCCACAATGTACACAACGGTGCGTGTAAATAGCCCACAATGGTGTCGAAATGTGGAAAATCCAGTAATTAATAGCACTTTTACACAGGCAAAAGTTGACAACTATTATTGGCCTGACGCCATTCTTGACTTATCCACCGGGTTATCCACAAGCATGTGGATAATGCAAATCACAGGGGTGTGGATCATCCACAAGCCCGTTAAAAACGTGTGGAAAACTTTGCAAAAGTAGGGTAAAAAAAACAACGCTGTGGATTATTTTGTGGAAACTGTGGATAAGTAAAAAAAAGCAATTATTTTTAGTGGTTTAAAGTGCTTAGGAACTGTGATACAATACAAAAGTATGTTTATGAGTGCGCCCGTTTTTTGGGGCGTCACAGAGCAAACACCGATATAAGGAGGTGCCACAAAAAATGGCAATGAAGCGCACATTTCAGCCAAAGAAGCGTCACCGTGCTCGTGTACACGGTTTTCGCGCACGTATGAGTACCAGCAACGGTCGTAAGGTGCTGGCACGTCGCCGTCAAAAAGGCCGCAAGGTATTAACGGTTAAGGCCTAAGGACTTAACGATTTAACCAAAAGGGCACGGCAAGCAATTGTGCTGCAATGAACCATAGTTGTAGCCGTTGACTTGCCATGCTCTTTTTTATTTTGTTGCAGTGGTTTAACGGGTGGAACGAAAATGCGAAAATCGTACCGTGTAAAAAAAGAACAAGAATTTCAACGAGTGTTTGAGACTCATAATTCGGTGGCTAACCATAAATTCATCATTTACCAAATGCAAAAACCGGGTCAAAAGCATTTCCGGGTCGGCATTTCAGTTGGTAAAAAAATTGGTAACGCGGTGCACCGGAACTGGGTCAAACGACGCATTCGGCAGACTTTATTAGAAGTCAAGCCACAGCTGAAAACTGATGTGGATTTTCTAGTGATTGCGCGGCCCTCTGCTGACGGTTTATCGATGGCAGAAACCAAGCGCAACTTAGTTCACGCTCTTAAACTGGCTAAACTGATTGATTAGGAGAAACACGTTTTGAAATCACGCATGAAACGCCTTAAACGGGCCCTCAGTTTAGTAGGGATCATGGGGATGACTTTGCTGTTGACAGCCTGCTCGAACGGCCCGATCACAAGTCACAGCAAGGGGCTCTGGGATCACTTTATTCTATATAACTGTTCTCGCTTTATTATTTGGCTGTCTCACAACTTCGGCGGTTACGGGATGGGGATCATTATTTTCACGATCATCATCCGAATCATTTTGTTGCCGCTGATGTATTACCAGACGAAGCAAACCGTTAAGATGCAAGAGATGGCCCCACAGTTAAAAGCCCTGCAAAAGAAGTACTCGTCCCGGGATCGTGAGACGATGATGAAGATGCAGGAAGAACAGCGAGATCTCTACCGCAAAGCGGGAATTAATCCTTATGCTTCCATGCTGCCATTACTGATCCAACTTCCCGTGATGTGGGCATTGTATCAGGCAATTTGGCGGACCTCAGAGTTGCGGTCCGGAAGCTTCCTGTGGCTGCAACTGGGGCACACCGATCCTTATTATGTTATGCCAATTCTGGCGGCGGTCTTTACCTTAATTAGTTCGTGGCTCAGTACGGCATCGATGCCAGAAAAGAACTCGATGACGACTGTGATGACCTGGGGGATGCCGATTATGGTCTTCTTTATGGCCCTTGGTTTCTCGTCAGCTATCACTCTCTACTGGGTTGTGACCAACGCCTTCCAAGTGGTCCAAACCCTGTTAATTCAAAACCCGTTCAAAATTAATCGGGAACGTGAAGAAAGACAGAAGGCGCAACAAGCACAGAAACGGCAGATTGCTCGCGCTAAGCGCAAAGCCTTGCGGAGTCATCGCCGTCATTAATGAGATCAGAGGCTGGGAAAAGGTTGGATTTTCCAGCCTCTCTTTAGTTTAGTGGACGGAAAGGGAGAATAAGATGGAGTCATTTAGTGCGCACACGCTAGAAGAAGCGAAACAATTAGCAGCCCAACATTTTAATATTTCCCAGGAAATGTTGACGATTCGGGTGAAACAAAAAGCGCGACGTGGCTTCCTGGGGATTGGTCGCCGCCCCGCAATTATCGAAGCGGAACCGATAACCAAGCCGGTGCCAAAAGTTGCTAAACACCAAGCCGGGCATGACTCCCAGCGTTCAGCAGTAAAACCCAAAAGTGTGACGCATCCGCGAGCTGTAAAGCAGACAACTTCTCCCCATAAGTCGGCGCGGCCGGCTGAAAAGGATCCCCAAGAACTGGAACGGGAACGCGCGGAAGCAAACCACCGCCGCAATCTCCAGAAGATGCGGAAGGCGGCTCAGGGCTGCTGTCAGTATCTCGAAAGTATTTTGCGCGAGTTGGGGATCCCCGCAACGGCGCAAGTCAACCAGCTGCGGGCCCACAATTTAACGATCGAAATTAAAACTAAACGGTCGTCGGCGGTGATCGGCTACCATGGTCGCCAAATCAACGCTTTAGAAGAATTGGGAACTGCCTATCTTAACTATCAGGGAGTTCACGACCCGGGATTGGTTTTGGATACGGCCCATTACCGTGAGCGGCGCAAGAAGGCGATTAAACGGCTTGCTGACCGCTGTGTGATGGAAGTAATTTCTACTGGCCAGGCGGTCTTCCTCGACCCGATGCCGGCACGGGAGCGTAAAGAAATGCACCGCCTCCTGGAAGATAACCCAAAGGTAAAGACTTATTCCCACGGCCGTGAACCATTTCGTAGCGTTGTGGTGGCGCCAAGCAATTAATGTTGACATTGGCGAAACTGCTTCGTACAATGAACTTGGAAAATTTAAGATAACGTTAGAGTAGTGAAAGTGCTTTGACCATCTTACTGGATTACCAGTGGCTGGGATTGGCACTTTTTTCTTTGGATTCTTGAGAGGAGGAACCGGTGTTGAATGCTACAGCTGGGGAAGAGACTATCGCTGCGATTGCTACCCCGATGGGGGAAGGCGGAATTTCGATCATTCGGGTCAGTGGCGATCAGGCCATCCCGGTCGTCAACCGTTTGTTTAAAGGCCGCGATTTAAGCAAGGTCGCAAGTCACACAATTAACTATGGTCACATCGTGGATCCAGAAACAGGTGAAGAGTTGGACGAAGTGATGGCCTCGGTGATGAAGGCCCCTAAGACTTACACTAAGGAAGACGTTGTCGAAGTGAATTGCCATGGGGGTTTGCTAGTGACTAACCAGATCCTGGAACTGCTCCTCGCTAACGGGGCCCGGATGGCAGAGCCGGGTGAGTTTACCAAGCGTGCCTTTCTAAATGGACGCCTGGACCTCTCCCAGGCCGAAGCGGTGATGGACATCATCCGGGCTAAGACAGATAAGTCTAAGCAGGTGGCAGTCAATCAACTGGATGGGAGCCTATCTCGGTTGATCCGGCAGTTCCGACAAGAGATCCTCAATGTCCTGGCAAAGGTCGAGGTCAACATCGACTATCCCGAGTATGATGACGCCGAAGTCATGACGACAAAGCTGATGAAAGACCACGCTACCAGTCTCCGTCAAAAATTGATCAAGCTTCTCGACACCGCCAAGCAGGGGAAGGTCCTGCGGGATGGCCTGGCGACCGCCATTATCGGGCGGCCGAACGTCGGCAAGTCGAGTTTGCTCAATGCCCTCTTGCATGAGGACAAGGCAATCGTCACTAACGTGGCCGGGACAACCCGGGACGTCATTGAGGAATACGTCAACGTCAAGGGAGTACCGCTCAAACTGATCGATACGGCCGGCATTCGCAAGACGGATGATCAAGTTGAAAAAATCGGCGTGGAGCGGAGTGAAAAGGCGATCAACACGGCGGATCTGGTTCTCCTCTTGATCGATGGATCGGCTCCGTTGACGGCTGAGGATCATGAATTGATCACGGCCACCCAGGGCAAGCAACGGATTGTCTTGGTGAATAAGACTGACTTGCCACAGAAGATAGATATGGACCTTTTAAAGTCCTACCTGGATGGGGATGAGTTGATCACAACTTCAATTATTACCAACCAGGGGATGGACCAACTGGCGACCACGATCAGCCACCTCTTCTTTAATGAAGGGATTGAATCTAGCCAAAATCAAGTTATGGTTACCAATGCCCGACAGATTGCTCTGTTGAAGAAAGCAAAGGCGGCTCTCGATGACGTCTTGACTGGTATCGATGACGGGATGCCGGTCGACCTGGTTCAGATTGATTTACGGCGCAGCTGGGATTTGCTCGGTGAAATTACCGGTAACAGTTACCAGGACGAGTTGATTGATCAGCTTTTCAGTCAATTCTGTTTGGGAAAGTAATGGAGGCATTAGAGAAATGGAACAGAAAAAAACTGGGACGGTGGTCCAATACGACGCCGGCAGTTATGATGTGATTGTGGTTGGTGCCGGTCATGCGGGCTGTGAGGCGGCGCTGGCGGCGGCCCGGATGGGAAACAAGACCCTGCTGGTGACGATTAGTCTGGAGATGGTTGCCTTTATGCCATGCAACCCGTCTGTCGGTGGCCCCGCCAAGGGGATCGTTGTGCGGGAAATCGACGCTCTCGGCGGTCAAATGGGCAAGAATATCGATGCCACCTACGTTCAGATGCGGATGCTTAATACCGGGAAGGGCCCGGCGGTTCGTGCTCTGCGGGCACAAGCCGATAAGCACGCTTACCACATGCAGATGAAAAAGACGATTGAGGAGACGCCTAACCTGACCCTACGCCAGGCAACGGTTGATGAATTGATTGTCAAAGATGGCGTTTGCCAGGGAGTGATCACTAATACCGGGGCCCGTTATCAAGCCAAAGCCGTTGTTTTGACCGTGGGGACGGCAGCCCGTGGGAAGATCATCATCGGTGAATTGCAATACGAATCGGGTCCGAACAACTCGAAGGCGGCCGTTAAATTGTCCCAGTGTTTGGAACGGTTGGGCTTTGAGCTGAAGCGCTTCAAGACGGGAACGCCGCCGCGAATTAACGGGAACACGATTCATTACGATGAAACGGAAGAACAGCCCGGGGATACAACGCCACACCACTTCAGTTTCGACACGCCAGACAGCGCCTACCTGTCCATTTCTGACCAAATCTCTTGTTGGTTGACTTACACCAACCCCACGACTCATCAGATCATTCGCGACAATCTCGGCCGGGCACCAATGTTCTCCGGCGTCATTAAGGGCGTAGGACCGCGTTACTGCCCGTCGATCGAAGATAAGATCGTCCGCTTTGCGGATAAGGATCACCACCAAATCTTCCTTGAACCGGAAGGCCGGACGACGGACGAATGGTATGTCGATGGTCTGTCAACGTCGATGCCAGAGGAAATCCAACAGCGGATGCTGCACTCCGTCAAAGGACTGGAAGATGTCCAGCTGATGCGGCCTGGTTACGCCATCGAATACGACGTGGTTTCACCATACCAGTTGCGGTCGACTCTGGAAACCAAGCTGGTGAAGAATCTCTACACGGCCGGCCAGACCAACGGGACATCCGGGTACGAAGAGGCTGCAGGACAAGGCCTGGTTGCCGGGATTAATGCCGGACGCCGGGCGCTGGGCAAGGGGCCCTTCGTACTGAAACGTTCTGATGCCTATATCGGGGTGATGATTGACGATCTGGTCACGAAGGGGACTAACGAGCCGTACCGTTTACTGACCAGCCGGGCAGAGTATCGGTTGATTTTGCGGCACGATAACGCTGATTTCCGGTTGATGGAAAAGGGCCATCAGATTGGCCTGGTCAGCGACGAGCGCTTCCAGAAGATGGAAGAAAAGAAGCAGCAAGTGGCTGCTGAAATTAAGCGCCTCGAAAACGTCCGGATTAAGCCGGGCCAAGCAGTAGATGAATTTATCGAACGGCATGGCGACCACGCGCTGAAGGATGCGGTGACGGCGGCCGACTTCTTAAAGCGGCCTTATGTTGACTACCAGACCCTGCTGCAATTTATCGATCAACCAGCGGAAAAGTTAAGCCGGCAGGTGATTGAACAGGTTGAAATTCAGTTGAAGTACGCGGGCTACATTAAGAAGGAAATGGTCAGTGTCAAGCGCCTGAAGCGGATGGAAGCCAAGCGGATTCCAGATGATCTGGATTATGAGGCAATCGAAGGCCTTGCCACGGAAGGCCGGCAGAAGCTGGAAAAGATTCGGCCGGAGACGATGGCCCAGGCGTCACGGATCAGCGGGGTCAACCCGGCTGACCTGGCGATTTTGAGTGTTTACTTGCAGCAGGGATATGTGGCGCGGATTCAGAAAGATGAAAAATAAGTTCTGGTAAGCCAAAAATAACTTGAATTGATGAATTGGCATATGATACGATTTTTTTAGCTATGGCAACACGGAGGTTATGCAATGGAGTGGCAGATTGGCAATGTCAAAATTCCCAACCGGGTAGTGGTCGCCCCGATGGCCGGGGTTACCAATTCGGCTTTTCGGGTGATCTGTAAGAAGTTCGGGGCTGGTTACGTGGTCTGTGAAATGATTTCGGACCGTGGCATCATGTACCGCAATAAGAAGACTTTGTCGATGATGAATGTCGACCCGGTCGAACACCCGATGGGCATTCAGATTTTTGGCGGCAGTAAGGAAACCCTGGTGCAGGCAGCTCAGTTTGTTGATACGAAGACTGATGCGGACGTCATCGACATCAACATGGGCTGCCCCGTCAACAAAGTGGTTAACACCGATGCTGGCGCCCGGTGGCTGCTTGATCCAGACAAGGTTTACGAGATGGTTTCCTATGTCGTTGACGCTGTTTCCAAGCCGGTTACCGTTAAGATGCGGATTGGCTGGGACTCTGATCATGTCTACGCCGTCAAAAATGCGCTGGCAGCAGAACGGGCAGGTGCTTCGGCCATTGCGATGCACGGGCGGACACGTAAGCAGTTCTACTCAGGGTACGCCGACTGGAATGTTTTAAAAGAAGTGGCGGACGCCTTGACCATCCCATTCATGGGGAATGGGGATGTCAAATCTCCTGAAGATGCCAAGCGGATGCTCGATGAAGTTGGCTGTAACGCCGTCATGATTGGTCGTGCGGTTTTAGGCAACCCATGGATGCTAAAGCGGACGGTCCACTACCTCGAAACCGGCGAGTTGCTGCCAGAAGCCACGCCTGAACAAAAGATCAGCATCGCTAAGGAACACCTGCACGATCTGATCGAACTGAAGGGTGATTACGTCGGAGTTCGTGAATTCCGGGGCCAAGCGGCATATTATGTCAAAGGGATCCCGCATTCTGCCCGGACCAAGGCCGCATTGATGGAAGCGACCGAGGAAGCGGAGATGGACCGCCTATTTGACGAATTGCTCGTGAAGGTTCAGGATTATCAACGTGAGCGACAAGCAAAAAATTAGTTTATTGGAGGCTGAGCTGTAATGGCAAAGGAAGAACATTTAAACGACCAAATGCAAGTGCGGCGCGACAAGATGAAGAAGTTGCGCGACGAGGGGATTGACCCGTTTGGCCAAAAATTTAAGCGTGACCACCTGTCTAGTGAAATTCGCGAGGAATTTGGTGATTTGAGCGAAGATGAACTGGCTAAACAGGAAAATATGGTGACGATTGCCGGCCGGATGATTGCTAAGCGGGGTAGTGGGAAGGCTAGTTTTGCCGACCTCTTTGACCGCGGTGGCAAGATTCAGATCTATGTTCGGCAAGACATTATCGGCGAAGATGCTTACCAAGTCTTTAAGGACTCCGATATCGGTGACTTCTGGGGCTTGACAGGGGATGTTATCAAGACCCGGGTGGGTGAACTGACCATTCGGGCGCGCAAGATGACCTTCCTGACAAAGGCACTGCGGCCGCTGCCGGATAAGTATCACGGTCTTCAAGATCCAGAATTGGTTTACCGCAAGCGTTACTTGGATCTGATTACCAATCCGGAAAGCTTCAAGCGTTTCCATGACCGGACGAAGATTATCAAGGCGATTCGTAATTACATGGATGGTCAACACTTCACAGAAGTCGAAACCCCGGCCTTGGAAACCGTTGCTTCAGGTGCTGACGCTCGGCCATTTATCACCCATCACAATGCTTTAAACATCGACATGTACTTGCGGATTGCTACGGAACTGCGGCTAAAGCGGCTGATCGTCGGTGGCTTTGAACGGGTTTACGAACTCGGTAAGGTTTTCCGGAACGAGGGGATGGACAAGCGTCACAACCCAGAATTCGATACGATGGAAACTTACGCGGCCTACTTCGACTACGAAGACGTCATGCGTGAAACTGAGGGGATTTTCAAGGCAGCTGCGAAGGTTATGAACCCTGACATGAAGATCACTTATCAGGGGACTGATCTTGACTTCAGCAAGCCGTTTGCCCGGATGACGATGGCCGAATCAATCAAGAAGTACACGGGAATCGACTTCGAGAAAGACATGACGATCGATGAAGCTCGTCAGCTGGCCGACGAAAACAATGTCCAGTACGAGAAGTGGTGGAAGGTTGGCCACATCATGAACGCCTTCTTTGAAGACAAGGTTCAACCAAATCTGGAACAACCAATCTTCATCTACAAGTACCCGATTGAAGTTTCTCCACTGGCGCACAAGAACCGTGAAGACCCACGCTTCGTTGACCGTTTTGAACTCTACATCGTGGGCAGCGAATTCGCGAACGCCTTTACCGAACTGAACGACCCGATTGACCAACGGGAACGTTTCGAAGCTGAAGCACGCGAACACGCTGAAGGTAACGATGAGTACCAGCCGATTGACGAGGACTTCGTTGAAGCCCTGGAATACGGAATGCCGCCGACAGGTGGTCTGGGTGTTGGGATTGACCGTCTGGTAATGCTGATGACCAATGCGAAGTCCATTCGCGACGTTTTGCTTTTCCCAACGATGCGGCCACTTGATAAGGGTGACAACTAGGCACCTGTTCAGTTAAATTATTGACTCCGGTATAGGCCGGGGTCTTTTTTAGTATTGTTGTTTTGCCATTGTCCTTACGGTATGATTTGGTTAATTATCACTGGTGAAAAGGGGAAACTTATCTTGGCAAAAGTTTTTATCGTTGAAGATAACCAGGAAATTATTGAGATGGTTAAGCCCGCCCTGGCAAAGTGGAAGTATAAGACAGAAACAGTCCGGGACTGGGACCAGGTTGCTAGTGAGGTAACGGGGGCTGCTCCTGACTTAATACTCGTCGACATTACCCTCCCCACTTTTGACGGCTTTTATTAGATTCACGAAATTAGGCGGAATTGTCAGGCCCCAATCATCGTCATTTCGGCGGCAAACATCGATGTCAATATTACCCGGGCTATTGCGCTTGGTGCCGATGACTACTTGATGAAGCCTTTCTCAACAACGGTTCTCTTGGCTAAAATCCAGGCACTACTCCGCCGGCAGCAGAATAATGATCCGGATAAGTTAAGCTGGGATGATAATCAACTGAATGGGTTAACCAACGAGTTAACAAATTCAGTCGGGAGCGTCACTCTTTCGCCGACCGAAGGAGCCCTCCTCGCGGTTTTGATTAGCCACCTCAATCACACGGTTAGGAAAGAACAGCTTCTTGAATGGCTCTGGCAAGGTGGCAAGTACCTGAATGAGAATACCCTCAACGTCAACATCAGTCGGCTCCGGGTCAAATTATCAACCGTCAAGTTGGCGCAGGATCTAAGGACGGAACGCGGAATCGGTTACCGCTTGGTGGCTAATAATGAAGATTAAAACTTTTCTTGCTTACCAGCTGAAGTCGTGGGGGCCAACGATCATCGCCTACCTGCTCTTGCTTGCACTATTGGCTACCCCCTCACGACTTTTTACCGTTTGCCCCAATCACTAGTAGTTGACACCTTGCGTTTTAGTCTGCCACTGGTCATCATCTGGGTACTGGTCGACTGTTACTTTACTAGCAAAAAGATCCAAGCAATTAACAATGACCACCAGATTATCCCCCAATCTCCAGTTGGGTTCGTCTTATTAACCCGTCAGCAGCGCCAAAATAGTGATGACCAGCAGCAAATTCAACAATTATCTTCCCAGCAGCAACGGCAGTTTGAGCAGCTGGAATTGTATTCTCACGAGATCAAAAACACCCTGACCAGTCTCCGTGCAGCTGCCGAAAATCAGCCACAGGTTGCCAGTCAAACGATCTTGTCTGCTGTTTCCCAAGCTGATTACCACCTCAACATGATGCTCAGCGACGAACGACTGTCATTAAGTGATAATGACTTTGACTTCGAGTGGCTCAAATTGGAAGAACTCGTTAACCACATTATCAAGGACAATTCCGCTATCTTCATCAACCGCCAACTGATTCCAGTATTGACTGGCCTTTCGCATGTCAGGGTCCTTACTGACCGCAAATGGCTGCATTTCTGCATTTCCCAGTTATTATCCAATGCTATCAAGTATTCCCCAACTGGGATGACTATCCAGGTGTGCTGGAAGGACAATGCCCTTCAAATTATTGATCAGGGTCCTGGCATTGCCAGCAGTGATCTTCCGCGAATCTACGATAACGGCTTTTCTGGCCGCAACGGTCACCAAACGACCAAATCGACGGGGATGGGGCTCTACCTTGTTAAGCAGGTGACCCAGCGCTTAAACTTTAACGTCCAATTTCAATCCCGGCAAGATCGCGGCACTATTGCGATGCTCAAGTTTCCGCCTACTAATGTTCGCCAATGATTTAGCTAACATTACAAAATTGTAAGGTTCTCCGCCTTCCTGTAAGTAGGAATGGGCGGGGAACCTTTTTATAATTTAGTTAATCAATAAACGAAGGGAACGAAAAAAATGAATCTCTTACATCTCAGCCACCTCAAGCGAACTTACCATCCCCATTCTGCTCACCCGGTGAGGGCTTTAAAGGACATCAGCTTCGATGTCGATCCTGGTGAATACATTGCTATCATGGGTGAATCAGGTGCCGGAAAGAGCACCCTCTTGAATATCATCGCGACCCTCGAAAAAGCCAGTGCGGGTGAGATCAAACTTAATGGTCAAAACCTCAGCGCCCTGACGGTTGACCAGGCAGCGAAGTATCGTCGCGAACATCTCGGTTTTATCTTTCAGCACTTCAATCTGTTAAACAGTCTCTCTAATCGTGATAACATTTATCTGCCATTGGTTCTTTCCAAGACGGCAGTTTCCAAAATGGAAAAACGGCTCCAGCCATTAGCTTCATCCCTTGGAATTGAAAACATTCTCGACCGTTACCCAGCCGAGATCTCCGGAGGCCAGCAACAGCGAATCGCGATTGCCCGCGCATTGATCACGCATCCGGACTTGCTATTGGCTGATGAACCAACCGGGGCCCTTGATTCCAATACCAGCAATGAAATCCTTGATCTTTTCGCCAGCGTCAATGAAAACGGCCAGACAATTATCATGGTTACCCACAGTGCTGCGGCAGCCAGTCGGGCCAAGCGAACCCTCTTCATTAAGGACGGGCGAATCTATCATGAACTTTTCCGCGGCGACAACCCCTTTAAGAAGTACCAGGAAGAAATCAGCCAAACCATGATGACCCTTACGAATGGGGGTGAATAGTAATGCTCTTTATTAAACTTGTTAATTCCAGTTTTAAACGGAACCAGCGCAGTTACTTTCCCTACTTAGTCGCTACCACGATGCTGGTGGCCATTAACTACATCTTTTTAGCTATTGGGAGAAATGCTAGCCTGAAAAAATTAAATACTGGCACAGCTACTAGTGCGTTGCTGGCCCTGGGCTTTTGTTTCATCTTCCTGATCACCGTTGCTTTCTTGATCTACGTCAACCGATTTCTTTGGCGGGAACGTCGTCAAGAGATGGGCCTTTATTCGATGCTTGGTATGACCCGACGCAATCTTCAACTGCTGGTCGTCATTGAAAAAAGTTACTTGCTAGCAAGTAGCCTCGTCGCTGGTCTGACGATCGGGGTTACCTTTGAAAAATTAGCTTTCCTGGGGTTAGGCTACCTGCTAAAAATAAGTCACCTGACGCAACCGTGGATTGTTCCGGCAGCACTTGGACAAACGGCTTTGCTGATGCTACTGCTTTTTGTCCTCATTCTTTTCGTTGACTTATTGAAGCTTCACCGACTGAGCCCTAGCCAGCTCTGGAAGCCCGTGGGAACCACGGTTAAACACCACGGAATTATTTATGGTCTTGCGGGTCTCCTTGGCCTTATCCTCCTTGTTGCCGCTTATTGGATTGCCTTAACCATCAAGCCACGGGTTTCAGCCATTACCCACTTTTTCTTGGCAGTCCTTTTGTTGACTATCGGGACCTACCTTTTCTTTATCATCGGCAGTATCGTCTTTCTCCAGCTCCTTCAAAAGAATAAGGGTTACTACTACCAGCCCCGCCACTTTATCGCTGTGTCAGGAATGCGACAACGGATGGAACAAAACGGGGCCAGCCTTGCCACTATCTGCCTGCTCTGCAGTTCCATTTTAGTGATCCTCTTTACCTCAATTACCCTCTATGCGGGGATTAATAATACCATCCGCTCATATGCCCCACAGGATGTGGTGATGTCTGGCCAACGGCTGAATTCTCAGCAATGGTCAACGATTGAGCAGACTGCTAAAGATCACCAGGCAACTATTAGCCACCGCTTAATCTACACCATGACGGCACCTCGCTACGGGTACTGGCAAGGCGATCGTTTTATCAATCAAGGCAATATCTTGAAAATGAATAGTCAAACGAGTAGCTCGGTTATCCTCTTGACCACCAAGGAATATAACCGGATTACTAACAACCATGTCCACCTCAACAACGATCAGGCCTTGGCTTATTCAAGCAATAAAGGGCATTATGGCCGGGTTAGGATTAACAACCAGCAGTATCATGCTAAAAAGTTAGCCAACTATCCGCTGTATTTCAACTTGGACCACAGCATTTATACGCCAACGTTCTACGTCGTCAACCACTTACCTGCGGGACTGCCAACGACGACGGTTACTTGTTTTGATTATCAGCTAAAGGGGAAAACGGAGAAGCAGATTAACTTTGAATCTGCTCTTCAATCACAACTGAAACTTACTACCAGCAACTTTACTGGAAAAGCAACGATCACTTCGCTCATCAATGGTCTCTACGGTGGACTCGTCTTTATTGGGATCCTCATCAGCATCACTTTAGCCATTACTACCACGATTGTGATCTACTTTAAACAGATTACCGAAGGCTATGCGGACCAGGAACGCTTTGCTACCATGCAACAGGTTGGCCTTAGCGAGAAAGAGACCATTAAGAGCATCCATAGCCAAGTTCTGATGGTCTTTCTTCTTCCAGTTATCGGAGCGCTCATCAACCTTTGCTTTGCTTTCCCGGCCATCCGACAAATCATGGTACAACTAAGCTTGTACAACCTGCCGTTAATGATTACGGTTGGCGTGATCGTCACGGTCAGCCTGTTGGTGCTCTACCTGATTATTTATGGACTGACAACCTGCACGTATCGGCAGATTGTTGATCAGCCCCTCACTGGGCATCATTAGTCTGACATCTTAATTATCATAATGAGATAGCGCCGAAAAAGAAAAAATGCCTCAATTTCCCTGCGTGAAATCGAAGCATTGGTAGCTCATAGTTATTCTAAAACTAATAGGAATTAGTGTGGGCCGTTAACAGCGAATATTAAAGTAATCATCTGGTGATATACCGTATCGCTAGATGATTTTTATCTTTAGTTGTTGGAACTAGCTCTGGCTCGGAAATTATGGTGCAAGCCGTGCCATACGTGCCGGTCCGCGATCCCAATCAGTGGACCGTTGAATAGGATGCACATCAAAGTGCCGAGGTTGACCGAATCAATGCGACGGGTGAACATGAATACCAGCAAGATGACGGTTATCGGAATGAGAAAGTTGATGAGCTGGGCTTGTGCGACGTGGCCGTGGAGGTAAAGAAAGCGCAAAATATTGGTGGTATCATCGTTGGGATGCATGACGATGTTGGCTCGCTGGTAGATTGAAATTGCTGCACAGAAGATACAGATTCCTGCAAAGCAGAGGACGGTTCGCCAGATGATGTTGAGCTGGGGAACACCCAATTGCTTGTAAATAGCTAAGAAGAGGTCGATGAAGTAGCTGAAGCAGGCGATGTAGATCGTCTCACCGATGAAGCGCCATTTATCCCACTGGCGGATCAGCAGTTGGTTGGTGATCGCTACAAGAACGCCGGCGATAAACATCGTCATCCCTACGGAGAGGTGGAAGAGTGCAGCGAGGTTAACTTCGGCGGCGGTCCATGGCGCAGCCCCCATATTGGTGGAAATAGTCAGGCCGTTGCCGAGGGCGTTGGTGACTAGGCCAACGATCAAGGCACTGATGCGAGTAATGGTTGAATTCTGTTTCTCCACGTTCCAGATTTCCTTTCTTCTAAGTTGTAACATAGAACAACATTCTATTGAGCCGGCGAGGGGATGTCAATGATATTGATGCTTTGATGCTGGTCAGCAAAAATGCCAGGATGAGTTTTGAAAAGAGCTAGAAGAGTCGATGATTATCATTGACAAGGCCCCAGCTTCACGAAATAATTTAGGGTGTAACACTTTAAAGGAGTAGCGATAACAAAATGCAACTAAGCAGTCAAGAAGCGCTAGTGTTGCTGCGCGAACACAATCTATTAGTGAAAGTCGTGCACAACCAATCATTTACAGCGAGTGACGTCCACTACGATTCTCGTCGGGTGACGCCAGGCAGCCTGTTTTTCTGTAAAGGGCGGACTAAGCCGGAATACTTGGCCAGTGCCCGGCAAAAAGGAGCGGTAGCCTATGTTGCTCCGCAGGAGGACGCAGCTGGTGGTGACCTACCCGGAATTATCGTGAACAATGAGGACAAGGCGATGGCACTTTTGTCAGCAGCGTTTTTCGGCTTCCCCCAAGACCAACTCTTCCTGGTCGGCATTACCGGGACCAAGGGTAAGACGACGATGGCTTATTTTGCTTACGACGCGTTGCGCAACCAGGAAGGCAAGCAGGTAGCACTGCTGTCAACCGTTAACTCCGTGTTAGGACCGAAGCCGACGGACACCTTTAAATCTGCCCTGACGACACCCGAATCACTGGATCTTTTCCGTGATATGCGACGGGCCGTCGATAACGGGATGGATCATATGGTGATGGAGGTTTCCTCCCAGGCTTACCTGCGGAACCGAGTTTACGGGTTGAAGTTTGACGTAGGAATTTTTCTCAATATCTTCCCGGACCACATCGGCCGCAATGAACATCCTAATTTTGCTAACTATCAGTTCTGCAAGGAACAGCTGATGGTCAATTCCCGGCGTTGCATCATCAATGCCGATGACCCGCACTTCGCAGACTTCTATGCTGCTGCGAAGTCGACGACGGACCCGGAAAAGATCTTTGTCTTCGGCCGGCCAACCGAAAATGGAGACGTTCCATTAGATTTCAGTTACCAAAATGACGGGGAAAATCTTCACGGCTCTCATTTCAACTTGCAGGCTTTATCGGCACGGGCCAAGGCCTTGGCAGTTGCTGGCGACTATCACGTCGATATTGCTGGCGATTACAACGAAGGCAACGCGACGGCAGCGATTATCACGAGCGGTATCGCTGGGGCTCAGCCGGCAGCTATCGCAGCAGCGCTGGAACACACCCGTATTCCGGGGCGGATGGATATGCTGACGACTAAGCACCATGGCACAGTCTACATCGATTACGCCCACGACTACATCAGCGTCAAGCGACTGGTGGCTTTCTTGCGCCAGCAAACCCACGTTAGTGGCCGGGTGATCGTCCTGCTGGGAGCAACCGGTGACAAAGGAATTTCACGGCGAGAAGGCTTTGGCAAGGCCCTGTCCGAAGAGAAAGCGGACGTAGCTATTCTGACGACGGATGATCCCGGCTTTGAAGACCCCAAGAAAATTGACCAGGAGATCGACAGCTACATTGACCACTCCCGGGTCGGCAAGGTCGAGTACATTATGGACCGGCAGAAAGCAATTGAGCACGCTATTGCTAACAGCACTCCTGATGACATCGTAGTGCTGGCCGGCAAGGGTGATGACCACTTCCAGAAGATCAAAGGGGCCAACGTCCCATACCCGAGCGACATTACAGTGGCTACGGAGACCATTAAGAAATTGGAAAAGTAGGACGGGGGCGGCTGCGCCCTTCCTGGTTCATGGTAAAATAGTAAAAAATTAATAAATTGGAGTAGTAGTAATGAGAGCATTTAAAGAGGTTATGAGTTGGGTCATTCCGGTTATCATCGGGCTGCTGATTGCTTTATTGATCAACCAATTCTTCCACTTTGTGCGAGTGGATGGGCCGTCGATGCAACCAAACCTGCAGAACAACGAACGGGTCGTTTGTTATAGACATGAGAAGATCCATCGCGGCAACGTAATTGTGTTTGACGCCAACGGGGTCGACCCCCAAGTCTCGAAGAAGACGGATTACGTCAAGCGGGTCATTGGCCTGCCAGGTGACACGGTTAAGTCACAAAATGGTAAATTGTACGTCAACGGCAAAGAGGTTAACCAGGATTATATCAGCCAGGTTCAACGGAACCAGGGGACTGGTAACTGGACCCTGAAGAGCATCTCGAAGCGCAATAACTGGTTGTCGCATAACGGCGCCACCAAGGTGCCGGCAGGTGAATACTTTGTCTTAGGTGATCACCGGAGCGTTTCCAATGATGGCCGCTATTGGGGCTTCGTGCCGCAGAACAAAGTCACCGGAGTGGTTAAGGTGGGCTTCTGGAATCGAAAACAGCCTGCCCGCAACAACGTTAACAATCAGTGGCAGCATTACTTTAAATAACTAATTGGGCCTGACGGACTTCTCAATTGAGAAGTGGTCGGGTCCTTTTTACTTAGGAGTTCTTTGCTTCCGATCTATCAATTTGCGCAGTACAATTAAGAAGTTATCGATTTAAAGACAAGGAAGGGATCGTTTTGACAAAATATTCAGCACTCTCTCAGCAGGAGATCAAGAACTTTCATGATGACTTTGTTTCACGTGAAACATCAGCGGTAATTGCCCGGGCCGTGATGAAGAATGGTATCAAGGCTAGTAGTGAAAATCCCGCAATCAGCACGCATGATCACCGGGTCTTCAACGTTGAAGTAAAGACCGGTGCGGTGACCAACCAACGGCAGAGTGGACGTTGCTGGTCCTTTGCCGCCCTGAACACCTTGCGACACCATTTTGCTTTGAAATATAAGCTCAATGACTTTGAATTATCGCAAAACTACCTTTTCTTCTGGGATCGGATTGAACGGGCCAATATGTTCTTGCAAAAGGTGATCGCCACTGCAGACAAGCCTTTCCACGACCGGACCGTCGATTTTCTCGTTTCCACAGCGCTAGATGATGGTGGTCAGTGGTCTAACGCGGCCGGTATTATTGAAAAATACGGGGTTGTGCCGGAATATGTCATGCCAGATACCTACAATACCAAGAACACCAGCGATGTCGCGGCGGTGATGCATGATCTAATGAAGAAGGATGCTCTTGAACTGCGACGGCAGATCAATGAGAAACATGCTAGTAAGGAGCAATTAGCTAAGCTGCGTTCACAAATGATGAGTGACGTTTACCGGGTAGCCGTGATGGCTTTCGGCGAGCCACCGCTGAAGTTTGACCTTGAATACAAGGACGACGATAAGAAGTACCATCGGCAAGCGGACTTAACACCGCTGGATTTCTACCACCAATACTTTGATGTCGATCTTCGCGACTATGTATTGATCACGAATGCTCCGGATCACGAGATGAACAAGCTCTATTCGATGCCGGTTGAAGATAACGTCGTTGATGGGATCCCGTTGCAGTTCTTAAACGTGCCATTCCACTATTTGCAGGATCTCGCTATCAAGCAGCTCAAGGATAACGAAACAGTATGGGTCGGCAACGACGTCCTTCAGCAGATGGACCGCAAGCGCGGTATCATGGATTCACAGCTCTTTAAAGCGGGCGAACTGCTGGGTGTTGACTTTGCGATGAACAAAGCGGACCGTCTTGAGAGCCGCCAGGGAATGGTATCTCACGCGATGACCTTAACCGGAGTTAACCTGGTCGATGGGGAACCAAACCGCTGGAAGATCGAAAATTCCTGGGGTGATAAGAACGGCGCCAAGGGCTACTTCGTGATGACCGAAGATTGGTTTAAGGACTACACCTACGAAGCTGTTATCAACCAGAAATACCTGGATGACGACTTGAAGAAGTTGTTAACCCAAAAGCCGGTTGAACTGCCAGGTTGGGATTCGTTAGCTTAGGTAACGTGGCTACTGGATTGGTGACTGAATTCGTTATTTTGGCGGATGATGAGCCCGCAATCGCGGCGTTGAAACTGCCTGATGAATGGGTTATGATAAAGGCTCGAGATAGATTACATGATCGTTGCAAAAAGCAAAATTAAGGAAGATAAAAGTGAGTACAAAGGTTAAGTTTCAGCCCATTTTATTGGGGACTGATTTTAATTGTTACGGGATGGCCCGCTCGTTTTATGCGGCTTACGGGATCAAAAGCATCGCCTATGGTGATACTCAGTTAGCCCCGACTCGTTATACCAAACTGATTGATGTGCGTTTACACAAGGGCTTTAATAGCAACCCTGGTTTTATGAAAGTGATGAACCAGGTGGCAGCTCAACTTGATCCAGACACAAAGTATCTGCTCTTGAGCTGTGGGGATGGGTACACTGAGCTCATTTCCCAGCACTTGGACGAACTAAAAAAGCACTTTGTTTGTCCTTATGTTGATCGGCAATTGTTTAAGGCCCTTGGTACCAAGGAAACCTTCTACCAGGCTGCCGAAAAGTACGGCCTGCCTTACCCAAAGACCCGGATCATCACCAAAGAAGAGGTCGAGAGTAAGGGCGCCGCAAACATTCAGCTGCCGTTTGATTTCCCGGTTGCCCTCAAACCGTCCAACAGTATTGAATGGCTGGACATCCACTTTGAAGGACGCAAGAAGGCTTACGTGCTGGACACGCGTGAGCAGTTCAATGAATTGCTGCCAAAAATTTACAAGGCCGGTTACCAAAGTGACTTCATTTGCCAAGACTTTATTCCTGGTGATGATTCCAACATGCGGGTGATCAATGCCTACGTTGATATGAACCACCATGTTCGGATGATCTGCCTCGGCCATCCCTTGCTGGAAGATCCGGCACCGGCTGCCGTTGGGAACTACATGGCGATTCTGCCAGAAAAGAACCAGCAAATCTACGATCAAATTGTGAAGTTCTTGGAGGCTGTCAATTACGTTGGCTTTGCCGATTTTGACTTGAAATATGATCGACGCGACGGCCAATTCAAGGTCTTTGAGATCAACTTACGGCAGGGACGGAGCAGTTTTTACTGCACTCTGAATGGCTACAACCTGGCCAAGTACGTTACCGATGACGTTATTTTCCATCTGCCAAAGGAAGATACGGACTACGCTGATGGCAACATGCTTTGGTTGGGCTTGCCAAAGAAACTGTTCTACAAGTACGCCAAGGATAATCAATACAAGCAGCGGGCAATCAAACTGATCGAGGCCGGTCAGTGGGGGACCACCGCTTTTGATAAGCACGATTCTCTAAAGCAGCGCTTGCTGATGCACTATGCCTTTCACTTGATGAAAGCTGATTACGAGAAGTACTTCGTGCAACGGTAGGACAAAGCGAGACAAAGAAAGGACATAACTATGTGCGGAATTGCAGGATTCGTTAACGATAATGAGCCGAAGGTGAAAGACTCTGTCTTGAAGCAGATGTTAGCCCGGATTATTCACCGGGGTCCAGATGGTGAAGGGCGCTTTTCTGATCCGAACGCCGCGATCGGGATGCGCCGCTTAAGCATCATCGATGTCCGGGGCGGGGATCAGCCGATTTTTAACGAAAACAAGCGGTTGGCCATCGTTTTTAACGGGGAAATCTACAACTTCCGGCCACTGCGGAAGAAGCTGATCGACCTGGGTCACACCTTCACGACGACGACGGACACGGAAGTAATCCTTCATGGCTACGAAGAATGGGGTGCAGACGTCTGCAAGAAATTGCGGGGGATGTTTGCTTTCGTCATCTGGAATCGCGACACGAAAGTTCTCTTCGGGGCCCGGGACCACTTCGGTATCAAGCCGCTCTACTATGCACAGATGAACGGCACCTTTATGTTTGCTTCTGAGATCAAATCCCTCTTAGCGCACCCAGATTTCCATAAGGAATTGAACCGGGAAGCGCTGAAGCCATACATGACCTTCCAGTACCCAGCGATTGACGAAACCTTCTTCAAGGGCGTCTTTCGGATTCCGGAGGGTCACTACTTCACCTACAAGGACGGCCAGCTGACGACGACGCAGTACTGGGATGCGGACTTTGATCCCCAAAACGAAGGCTTTGATGAGGCCGTCGACAACATTGAACAAGTAGTCGATGATTCTGTCAAAGCCCATTCCTTTGCTGATAAGAATGTAAAGGTGGGCTCCTTCCTGTCAGCCGGGGTCGACTCCAGTTATGTTACGGCGATGATGCGGCCAAACGAAACCTTCTCAATCGGTTTTGACCGTCGCTACGATGAAACAAAGGATAGTAGTCGACTGGCTAAGCTGCTGAAGTTGAAGAACCAAAACGGTAAGCTGACGGACTCTGAAGCTTTCCATACTTTTCCGAAGATCCAGTACTATCTGGATGAACCAGACTCGAACCCGTCCGTGGTGCCGCTGTACTTCCTGAACAAGATGGTCAAGGATGCCGGCTACAAGGTGGTCCTGTCCGGGGAAGGCGCCGACGAATTATTTGCCGGTTACGAAGCATATGGCTTTGACACCAAGGTCAAGGCAATTCGTTGGCTGACGGATCAACTCAAGAAGATGCCGCGGCAACGGCGTTACAAGATGGCCCGCTGGTTGAAGAACAAGCATTTCCACGGTCAGCTGCACATGTACCGCAACCTGGCACCGGCCCGGGATTGCTTCATCGGCCAGGCCTACATCTTCAGTCCTGAAGAAGCGGCTGATATTCTCCAGCCGGAATACAACGCCGGACCGAGTGTCAAGGAGATCATCGACCCGATCTTTGACAAGGTTGAGGACAAGGATATTCCAGAAGTGGCCAAGAAGCAGTACCTGGACATTCACCAGTGGATGCCGGGCGATATTCTGCTGAAGGCTGACAAGATGAGTATGGCCAGTTCTGTTGAACTGCGGGTACCGCTGTTAGATAAGGAAGTGATGCGGGTTGCCGGTCACACCCCATCCAAGTACCTCTTCAATTACAAGGACACTAAATACGCCTTCCGGATGGCCGCTAACCGCCACCTGCCGGAAGAATGGGCTACCCGGCCGAAGCTGGGCTTCCCGGTTCCGGTTCGTGAATGGTTGCGGGAAAAGAAGTACTACGACGAAATTCGCGCAGTCTTTGAGGAAGACTTTGTCAGCCAATTCTTTGACCAAGAGAAGCTGCTAAAGCTGGCTGATGATAACTTTAATGGCGAGGTCGATGGTCGCCGGAAACTCTGGACCATCTACACCTTCCTGGTTTGGTACAAGCTCTACTTCGTTGATGATTACCAAATGGACGAAAGCCAGCTGGACCAATGCAAGGAACCGCACGTTTACATCGAAGAAGCCTAACCTAGATATTGAAATCCTAAGAGCTCTGCAAAAGTCATAGCGGCCTATTGCAGAGCTCTTTTCTGTGTCTGCGGCTTGTGATGGCGTATAATCATAGCTGTGTCGATAATGAGAAAGGGGGGTTAACTTGGAACGGATCACCGAAAGACCACTCATCACGATTACGAATATTATTTGGAGCTTCAACCGAGATAACCGCCATCCGCATATTCTCCTGATTAAGCGCGCGGCCGATCCCTTCCGGGGCGCTTGGGCGCTGCCCGAAACCCTTCTCCGAAAGAGTGAAGATGCCGATAGTGCCTGTGTACGTTTGATCAAGGAAAAGATTGGCTTGACTTTGCCGGCTAGCTCGACCGAACAACTGGCGACCTTTACCGCTCCTGATCGGACGCCGGGGGAACGTTCGCTGGCTCTCGCCTATATGACTTTCTTGCCCACCATGCCGGCCTTAAATCCTGGCTATGGGGCAGTTGAAGCGCAGTGGTTCAGTCTTAACTACCGTGCCGAAAACTATTACTTGAATCATGGACAGACTTGTCTTGCCATTACCACCGATGCCGCTGACTTGGCTTTCGATCATGCGACCATTGTCAGCACGGCTCTGCAGCGCATCCGTAACAAGCTAGACTATCAGCCGAATATCCTGAAAATTCTTGGCCCGACTTTTACCCTGCGGCAAGCGCGGGAGGTCTATGCTCCTTTTTTGCGAACGACGGTTGAGCAGATTGATAATTCGAACTTCAAAAAGACGCACGGACGCTTGTTTGCGGAAGCGGGGGTAGTTGAAAAGCCAAAACATTCTGGGCGTCCGCCGAAGCTCTACAAGTTAAGAAATTAACAAGCTATGTAAAAAGTGTTACAATTATTCTAATTATGAGAAATTGAAAACGCTTTTTATTTTTTTAGAGAGATTAAAGTAATTTTTACTTAAATAGTGGAGGAGAATAAAAATGACCCACGAATTGCTAACAGATATGTACGAATTCTCCATGGCCAATGGCTATTATGAAGCCTTGCCGCATGATCGGCAGGCTCGTTTTGATGTCTTTTACCGTCGGGTCCCGGACCAGGGAAGTTTTGTCATTTCAGCAGGTTTGCAGCAAGTACTGGAGGAAGTCAGTCAGTGGCATTTTTCTCAGGATGACATCGATTACTTACGCTCACTACATCACTTTTCTGATGGTTTCTTGGATTATCTAGCGAAGGCCAAAAATGAATGTACGATTACGGCGCTGCCAGAAGGGACGCCAGTCTTTCCGCGGGAACCGATCGTTAGTGTTTGCGGGCCGATCATTGAAGCTCAACTGCTTGAAACGCTGATCTTGAACCTCATCAACCATCAATCACTAATCGCTACCAAGGCACGGCAGATCGTTAATGTGGCGAACGGTCATTCTGTGATGGAATTCGGAGCACGGCGGGCACAAGGTCCTGATGCGGCAACTTATGGAGCCCGGGCCGCGATCATCGGTGGCTGTGACAATACGTCCAACGTTCTGGCGGGCAAAGAATTCAACGTTCCGGCGGTCGGGACGATGGCTCATGCTTGGATTGAGAGTTTCCCTGACGAGCTGACGGCCTTCCGGGCTTGGAATAAGATTTACCCTGACACCGCTTCACTGCTGGTCGATACCTATGATGTCATCCATTCTGGGATCCCGAACGCGATTACCGCCTTTAAAGAACTCAAGGCTCAAGGCCACAAGCCGTTGAGCATCCGGATTGACTCCGGGGACATTGCTCAACTGTCCATCGAAGCCCGTAAGATGCTGGATAATGCCGGCCTGTCCGAAGTCAAGATTACGGCATCAAACGCCCTGGACGCTCAAGTGGTGAAATCACTGCTTGACGAAGGAGCACCGCTGGACAACTTCGGGATCGGTGAAAAGCTGATCACCAGTTCCTCCAGCCCGGTTTTAAGTGGGGTTTATAAGATGTCTGAGCTCGAGGTTGATGGTAAGTGGCTACCGAAGATCAAGCTAAGCAATACCCGGGAAAAGGTAACCTTACCGGGTAACAAGCAGGTTTACCGTCTGTACCATAAGGAAGACCACCACAAGGCTTTCGCGGACGTCATCGCCCTGGCTGATGAAAAGCTGCCGGAGACGATCGAGGCCATCAACTCCGATCCGAACGCAGTGGATGTTAACGTTAAACTGCGTAACTTTACAGCTCAACCGTTGATGCAGACGATGTTGAAGCCGGGAGAAAAGCCGACGACCAACGGGGATCCTTTCGCTATTCAGCATTACGTCAAGGAACAGCTGGCTTATCTACCGAAGACCACTCGGCGGCTGGTGAACCCAAGCTTCTACCCGGTTTACCTTACCCCGAAGTTGGCCCAGCTGCAGCAAAAACTGATTGACCAGCATCGTTAAAATTACACCATGATTGTTTATCACCGTCCGGTTTAAAGCCGACGGTGATTTTTTTTTGCGATATTGGTTGATATTCTTCAAATAGTATTAGATAATCTACAATGTGAAGATCGTATTTACAGTCTGAAGAATGTGCTTTCAAGATAGGGGGGAGATAGATGACACAGTCGCGAACCTTGAACCAGCAAAAGGTGGTTCAGGCTGCTGCTGAAATTGCAAAGAGCGATGGCTTGAGCCAGCTGACGATGTCGAACTTGGCGGATTATTTGGGGATTCGTTCCCAGTCGCTCTACCATTACGTCAAAAATCGGGAAGACCTGATTTCCTTAGTCGGGGCGGCGATTTTACAACGGATTCGGAAGCAAATTGTTCAGCAAATTGTTGGGCTGTCAGGGGAAAAAGCTATTTTGGCAATGGCTGATCGGCTTCGCGATGAACTAGCCAAGGTGCCGTTTATGGCTGGTATTTTTTACTCGATGCGCGGCACAGATGGGGAGGTTCGGATTCATGATGAGGTAGTAAACTACCTGGATCTGGTGAACCAAATTGCCCAGGCTGACGGCCTCGAAGCGATGGAGGTCCGGCCGCAGATGCTGGTTGGCGCAGTTTTCGGGTTTATTTTCTTGGATTCTTTTACCTTAACCGATACGCGTCAAACAGCTGAAGAACGGCAACGTGAATACGAGGAAATGATTATGCGATTAATTACACCTCGTCAAACAAAATCCGGTCATTAAGAAAGAAGATGAGATTGAATGGATTGGTTTAAGCGTCACCACGTCGGTGGGTTAGTAGCATGGATTATTCTTGTGATTGCAGCAATTATTCTCCTGCCGGACGTCAACGCATTAACCAGGGCTCACTCCAATATCAATCTGCCAAGCACGGTGCAGAGTGAAGTCGCTAATACGATGAAAAATCATTGGGGTCACGGCTCGAAAAATACCTATGAAGCAGTTGGCGTTTTTAGCAACGGTGACGAAGCAATGTCTCATGCCCAGGTCAAGCGGGTTAAGCACACGATCAACTACTTGAAACGACATAAGAGCAAGTACGGGATCAAGAGCATGACCGCTGCCTATGACAATGCATCCACCAAGAAACAGTTGATTTCCAAAGATAAGTCAACAGTCCTGGTTCAGATGAATGTCAGCAAAAGTCACGACACCGTTAAAAATGAAAACAAAGCACTGATGGGTGCGATGAAGACGACGGGACTAAAGACCTACGTCACCGGTTCTCAGATCATTCAAAACGACTTTTCTGGTGCCATTCAGGAAGGGATCAAGCGGACTGAAACCATCTCAGTCATCTTTATTTTCATTGTTCTCGTCCTGGTCTTCCGTTCGCCAATCGTGCCGTTAATTTCTTTGTTGACGGTAGGGGTTTCCTTTATTACCTCATTTAGTTTGGTGACAAACTTAGTTCAGCGGTTCAATTTTCCGTTCTCTAACTTCACCCAAGTCTTTATGGTGATTGTCCTCTTTGGGATCGGGACGGACTACAACATCTTGCTGTATAACCGCTTTAAAGAAAATCTTGGTTCCGGGATGGAGAACTATGAGGCAGCGATGGATGCTCGGTGGCGGGCTGGTCATACCATTTTGATGTCGGGTAGTTCGTTGCTGATCGGTTTTGCGGCCCTCGGCTTGGCGCGCTTCTCTATTTACCGGTCAGCCGTTGGGGTGGCCGTTGGGGTGGCCGTCCTGCTGATCGTTTTGCTGACTTTGAATCCGTTCTTCATGGTGACTCTCGGCAAGAACATGTTCTGGCCGGTTAAGAAATTCGAGGGCGAGTCGGAAAGTCGTTTGTGGCACTTCCAATCAAAGCATTCGCTGAAACACCCGATCATCGCCTTAGCCCTGGTCCTGGTAATTCTATTGCCGTTTGCTCTGACTTCGCAGCACTCGTTGGATTATGATGACGCAGCCGAAATTGCGGACAGCGTTCCGTCCAAGCACGGTTACATCCTTGTTCAACAACACTTTTCGAAGGGGACTGCAGAGCCATCGGAACTCTACATTCAGTCCGATCACCGGTTGGATAACCAGAAGGACCTGATGCTTCTGGATAACATCACTGGGCAAATTAAGAACAGTAACGGCGTCAAATTGGCAACCTCTGCGACCCAGCCGAGCGGTGCCAAGATCAAACGGCTATACGTCAACAACCAGTTGGGAACGGTCAACAAACAACTCGGCAAAGCAACCAGTGGTGTTGACCGGTTGACGGCCGGCAGTCAGCAGATGGGCAGCGGGATCAACCAACTGTCAGCCGGCAGCCAACAGCTGGTTGACGGCTTGACCCAGCTGAGTCAGCAGTTAAACGCCTCGATGTCCGGTTCGAGTGCCTCCCAGATCGCCCAACTGGAACAGGGATTACCGCAGATCAATAGCGGAATCCAGCAGTTAAACAACGCCCTTAACAATGCTGGGGGTTCGATCGATACCGCGGGTCTGACTAGCAACTTGCAAAATGTCGGAACCCAGGCTACGGTGATCGGCAATAACCTGACCCAGGCTGGCAACACATTAAAGAGCCTTTCTGGCGCCAGTGCTAGTCTCGACACTGGGGCAGCGATGTCGGCCTTCCAAAGTGCTGAATCGTCAGCTAAGTTAAACGACCAGCAAAAGGCCGTTATGGAGGGCGCAATGCGGCAGATTATGTCGAGCGCTGCCAGTTCCGCTAGTGGCCAGCAATCTTCAATGGCCGGCAAGCTGCAGTCAGTAGCTGCTAACATCCAAGCTGCCGGAGCAGCTGACCAGAGTTTAGGCAATTCGATGCGGGCGGTTTCCAGTTCCGCTTCCTCACTGAGCGGTTTGACCGGGCAGATTACGACCTTGAAGGCCTCGGTTGCTCAACTGGCCGCTGCTTCCAATGTGGCTCTGCCAGGTGCTACTTCCGCCCTGCAGCAGCTGACGGGTGGTTTGACTCAGGTCCAAAATGCGGTTAGCCAAGGGGCCGCTGGGGCACTTCAGCTCAACACGGGGATCAACCGGCTTGCTGCCGCTTCTCCACAGCTGACGTCGGGTCTGCAGCAGTTGAACAAGGGCCTGAACTCCGGCTCAAACTACTTGGGTGGTTTGCAGCATTCTGCGGCAGCGCAACACTTCTACATCCCAAGCTACGTTCTTCACAGCAAGACCTTCCAGCCATCAATCCAGACCTACCTGTCTAGTGACAAGAAGGCGGCTCGGATTGTGATTGTTTACAACTCCGATCCAAACAGTTACGCGGCTACCAACCGGGCTAACTCACTGGCTTCGATGGCTCGGAAGTCCCTGAAGGGAACCAGCCTCGGTGATTCACGGATTGCGATGGGCGGTCAGTCAGAACGGATCTACAACATGCGGCAGATTGCGGGCTCTGACTTCATGCGGACAGCCGTGATCATGTTGGTCGGCATTTCGCTGGCACTGATCTTCATCACCCGTTCACTTCTGCAACCGTTGTACATCATGGGAACGCTGGTCCTGGCTTACCTGTCATCATTGTCTATCAACCACTGGCTGGTCAGCCTCGTGATGGGGCGGGACATGCTGACGTGGAATACGCCGTTCTTTAGCTTCATCATGTTGATTGCCTTGGGTGTGGATTACAGTATCTTCCTGATGCGTCGTTACCTGGATTACCAGGAAACCGAGGATAATCCAAATAGGAACATCTTGCGGGCTTGCAGCAACATCGGGACGGTTGTTATTTCAGCCGCTATTATCCTGAGCGGTACTTTTGCTGCACTGATTCCGTCTGGCATTCCAACCTTGATCGAAGTTGCGATGACTGTGATCGTCGGTCTGATCATCTTGGTTGTGATCATGCCGGAAGTAATGACCAGTGCAATCTCACTGACTTACGGTACGCCGCTGAAAAAACGCGTGATTAATAAGAACCCTCAATAATGAGCTTAGATAACTAGAACGACCCGGATAGGCAAAGCTGTCCGGGTCGTTTTCTTGTAACGGAGTGCAGTAATTGACAAAAAGGCCTAATAGCCGTACCTTGAAACTTTAGAGATAAAAATGAAAGCGGGATTAAATCATGGCGCAAAATAAACTGGTGGTCATTTCCTTAGATTCGATGGGCTTTAATGACCTGGATCAATGGATTGATCTGGCACCGCACCTCAAAAAATTACGCGACCGGGGGACCTGGGTTCAGCACGTCCGGGGTATTTTTCCGACGCTGACCTATCCTTCACATACTTCGATCATCACCGGCCAGTACCCGGCAGTTCACGGGATCGTTAACAATACCAAGCTGCAGCCACAGCGCTTGTCGCCTGACTGGTACTGGTATCGCAAGGACGTTCAAGCAACGCCCCTTTATGATGTGGCGCGGCAGGCCGGTTTGACGACGGCAGCCTTTTTATGGCCCGTGACCGCTGGTAGCAAGATCGACTACAATATCTCGGAGATTTTTCCCAACCGTATCTGGACCAATCAAGTCTTGGTCTCGTTAAAGGCTAGTTCGCCCTGGTTTTTACTGCAGATGAACCACCGTTATGGTCACTTGCGCCACGGGATTAAGCAGCCTTGGTTAGACGATTTTGTCACGGCCTGCGCGATTGATACCCTGAAAAATAAAAAACCGGATTTGACCCTGATCCACCTCGTCGATATGGATAGTATGCGCCATCGCTATGGAGTGCGATCGACGGCGGCTCGGGCGGCCTGGCAACGTCTGGATGCGCGGGTGGCCCGGCTGGTGGACGCCACTAAAGCAGCCGGTACTTACGAGCATACGAATTTTGTTTTCCTGGGCGATCACTATCAAATCGACGTGACGAAGATGATTCACTTAAATATCGCTTTTGCCAAGCAAGGCTGGCTGCGGCCGTTGCCAGCGAAAACTACTTATCGCAAGGATTGGCAAGTGACGGCCAAGGCTTGTGACGGGGAGAGCTATGTCTACGTCACAAGTGGAGTGGACCTGAAGCGGGTGCGCCAGGTGATTGAACAGACGGCAGGCGTCAGCCATGTTTACTCGCAGGCAGAAGCTGCCCAGCGTGGGGCTGATCCGCATTGTGCTTTCTTAGTCGAAGCAAAGCGTGGTTACTACTTTACGGATGAAGTGAACCGTCCGGCGGTGGTCGAAGACGTTGACCCGACTTCTTTGGGAACGCACGATCGTTACCGCGGAGTCCACGGTTACGGGCCCGATCAGCCCAATTACGACACGACAATCGTCTTCTGCGGGCCGGATGTGAACCAAAAGAAGGTGATTGAGCAAACGGCTCACTTAGTCGATGAAGGACCGACCTTTGCCCAACTTCTCGGCTTGCACTATCCGCAAGCAACGGCGGGTCAACCGATTATCGGTGTCGTGAAGGAGGATCGCTCCTGATGAAATTTAACAAACAACAATGGGGATGGATTTTTTACGACTGGGCCAATTCTGGTTACGGAATCCTCGTCACAACAGCCGTGCTGCCTGTCTATTTTAAAGCCGTCGCGGAAGTAGCCGGGGTCAGTACCAGCAATTCGACAGCTTATTGGGGCTATGCTAACAGCCTGGGGACGCTGGTGGTTTCCTTGCTGGCACCACTTTTAGGCACGCTTGCTGACTACCCACACATGAAGCGCCGCTGGCTGAACATCTTTACCTGGGCCGGGATCATCATGACCCTTGCTTTAGCAGCAGTTCCGTCGCGATTCTGGGGCCTTCTGCTGGCTGTTTATATTATCGCCAGCATCGGCTACTCGGGGGCTAACGTGTTCTACGACAGCTTTTTGACGGACGTGGCGACGGATGCCGAAATGGACATGGTTTCGACGACTGGTTATTCAATGGGCTACCTCGGCGGGGTATTAGCCTTCCTAATTTTCCTGGTGCCGGAACTGACCAACGGCTTCGGTGGTTGGATGTCGTCAACGGCAATTGCCAAGTTTAGCTTTGTTCTGGCGGCTGGTTGGTGGATCATCTTTGCCTATCCCTTGCTTAAACACGGCCACCAACAGTACATGATGGGTGCCGTCGACCACCATTTGGCGGATAGTCTAGCTCGTTTGCGGCAAACGCTTCGCCATCTTAGTCATTATCGGCAGGCTTGCTGGTTTTTAGTGGCCTACTTCTTTTACATCGATGGGGTCGACACGATTTTCACGATGGCGACGTCGATCGGTAAGGACATGGGTTTGAAGACGGGGATGTTGATGCTGGTTCTGCTGCTGGTCCAGCTGATCGCGGTGCCTTTTTCCTTGCTTTACGGCTGGCTGGCCAACCGCATCGGGACCCGAAACGCCCTGCTGATCGGGATTATCGTCTATCTTATCATCTGCCTGGCAGCATTGCATCTGCATACGGTCGCGGACTTCTGGGGCTTGGCAGTGCTGATTGGCACCAGTCAAGGTGGGATCCAGGCTTTGTCCCGGTCGTACTTCGGTCGCTTGATCCCGAAAAATGCTAGCAACGAGTTTTTTGGTTTTTACAATATTTTGGGCAAATTCTCAGCGATCATCGGGCCGGTGATTGTCGGGGTGGTGACGCAACTGACGGGTAAGTCTACCCTGGGGGCTGCCTCCCTTAGTATCCTCTTTCTGATCGGCCTGATAGTCTTCATGTCTGTTTCCCGAATGGCTGGTGATTCCCGTGACAAAGATTGACCAACAATTGATAACCGACGTCCTCAATATTGTCGACATCATTCCCCCAGGAACGGTAGCCACTTACGGGCAAATCGCGCGACTGATTGGCCGACCTCAAAATGCGCGGTTGGTCGGCAAGGTCCTTGGCAAGTCCGGTGGACACGGTCACCATCCTTGTCACCGGGTTGTAACAGCGACGGGACGGCTGGTTCCCGGCTGGTTTGACCAGCGGCCCATGCTATTGGCCGAACACGTGCCCTTCAAAGATGATTGTCACGTGGACATCAAACGTTGCCAATGGCAGGGCTTGTGATGCCAAGCTTCATTGATCAACAAGCGACTGAATATTTGACGGATTGATCCGCTAGTCAAGGGGGACCAATCCGTTTTTTAGGTGCAACAAAAAAACCATCAGGTGGTTTAACCACTTGATGGCCTTTTAAATTCAATGTTTATCATCTTTAGTGTCCCGTTGCTCAAATGTTTTGAGCATACTGCCACCGATGCCGCTCTGTTCAGAACTGCCGCCAGCTAGTGCCAGTAGAAGCTGATTAAGGTTATTTGGGTGGTTATCGGCTTTGGCCGTCGCACTGGTGAGCTCAAACGGGATTTTTTTAGTTTGCTGAACTTTTTTTAGATAGATTTTAATGCCGCTGGTCAGGTCAATTCCCATCTCAGCAAAAATTTTGCTAACGTCATCTTTGAGTTGGTCGTCGACTTTAATGTTAATTTGTGCCATCAATATCACTCCTTTGAGTTCATTTTAGCATAAAATGTATTCATTATATATCTAAATAACTAGAAAATGCTATTCAAAAGATAGTAATAGATGGATAATTGATAAGAGCCGCTCACGCCACCCAAACGCCGGCGACACATTGCTATTCTTCCGGCTGGTCCTGGTCTACTCGGGTCATCTTCATGTAATCGATCCATTGGTCGTACTGTTCAGCGGAGACCTTGCCGCTTTTGAGAGCGGCTTGACGCAGGGTCAACCCTTCCCGGTCCGCCAACTGTGCGATTTGAGCTGCCGTATGGTAGCCGAGATGTGGGGAGAGAGCTGTGACGGTCATCAGCGAATGATCTAACAGTGCATTCATCCGGTCGGCGTTGACGGTCATTCCGTGGACAGCTTTATCGGCAAAATTGCGCAAGGTCCCGGTCAACAAGTCAGCCGATTCTAAGAAGACAGCGATGATTACCGGTTTGTAGACGTTCATCTCGAAATTACCTTGGGAGGACGCCATCGTAATGGTGGTGTCGTTGCCAAAGACGCGCAAGGCAGCCATGGTGACTGCTTCAGCCTGGGTCGGGTTGACCTTGCCTGGCATGATGGAAGAACCGGGTTCGTTGGCAGGGAGCTTTAATTCACGCAGGCCAGCCCGGGGTCCGGACGCGAGAAAACGCAAATCCTGGGCCAGCTTGAAGGCGTCGGCCGCCAATGCTTTCAGGGCGCCGTGGATAACATTGAGGCCAGAATGGTTGGCCAGGCCGAAAAACTTATTGGTATGGACGGTGAAGTGATGACCGTACACTTGGGAGAGCTTTGCGGCAATCTGTTCAGGCATCCCAGTAGGAGCATTGAGACCGGTGCCGACGGCGGTTCCCCCGATGGCCAACTCATACAGCGTTGGTTTGAGTTGTTGAAGATAATTGAGATCGTGTTTGAGGGCGGCGATGTAGCCGGACAGTTCCTGACCAAATGTGAGTGGTGTCGCGTCTTGGAGGTGGGTGCGGCCGACTTTGACGGTCTTCCAATACTGCTTTTCCTTGGCGACCAGTTCGTCAATCAGGTGCTGAACTGCTGGCTCTAACTGGTCAAGGGCCTGGACAGCCACGAGGTTCATCGCCGTCGGAAAGGTGTCGTTGGAGGATTGCCCACGATTGACGTCGTCGTTCGGCAGGATAGTTAAGTCGGGATGAAGCTTCATCGCCTCGTTGGCAACCACTTCATTGGTGTTCATATTAGTTTGCGTCCCAGATCCGGTTTGGTAGACGTGGAGTGGGAAGTCTTTTTGCAATTGAACGTCACTGAGGGTGAATAAATGGTCGATGGCTTCGTTAATTGCCTGGGCTTTGTTTTGGGGTTCAGCACCTAGTTCAAGGTTTGCCTCGGCTGCAGCTTTTTTGATCTGCAAAAGAGCGCGGATGATCGGCAGCGGCATTAGCTGGCCGGTGGGAAAATTATGGCGGCTCCGTTCAGTTTGAGGCCCCCAAAGGGCGTCCTTGGGGATCTTTACGGGTCCTAGGGTGTCACTTTCGGTACGATACTCTTCAGTCATAAAAAAACCTCCTTACGTTAATTCAGAATACCATGATTTGATTGCTTAACCGCCATAAAATTGTTATATTATTAGAAAATTCTAAGACATTTTTAATCAGGGAGGTAAGCAGATGTTTAGCCAAATTGGTCAACTAATTTTTGAAAATGAAGCTGTTGCGAAGACTTCGGATTTTACGATGGGGCTTGAAATTGAGATGCAACGGGTTGATGAGCAAGGCAACTTCAGTCAGGAACCTTATCCGGCAGGAATTGGTGATGAAAAGACCAATCCATGGATTACGAATGATTATCTGGAAACGATGTCTGAAACCGTTACTCCTTCGGCAGCACACGCGATTGATGCGATGCACTATCTCTACCGAATTAATAATGCTTTGCGGTCTGCCTTAGCTCCTGGTGAATTATTGTGGCCCCTTTCGATGCCACCGCGGATGCCAAAAGATAAGACAAAACTTCATTTTGCTAAGATGGGGCCCAAAAAAGAAGCCTACCTGGCAGAATGGACTAAACGACATGGTTATTCTCAGGGGACACCATGTGGTGCGCATATCAACTTGAGTCTGGACAGCCACGTGGTGAAATTAGTGCTGGAAAACTTCCCTGAACAGTTTAAGGACGAGCGGGAAGTGCGCAACTACCTTTACCAGGTTCTCGCTCAGGGTTTTGTTCGTTACCGCTGGCTTTTGACCTACCTTTTCGGCGCGAGTCCAATTGCCGAGGCTAACTATTTTGAAAAGGGCCAGGAACCTGAACATCCGTTGCGCAGTATTCGTCAAAGCAAGTATGGTTTTGGGACTAAGTTTACGGGTGACTACACCAGCCTTGATAAGTACATCACCCGGATTGAACAGGGGGTTAAACAGGGGATTCTGACTTCTGACTACGAATTTCATGGGCCGGTGCGTTTCAAGGGCAATCGTAATTTGAAAGATCTACCCAAGAAGGGAATCGAATACCTTGAGCTGCGGATGCTTGATTTGGATCCAAGTACTTCCGTTGGGGTGCGGACTGGGACCTTGCGCTTTATTCGGCTACTGGCTAGTTATTTCATCATGCATCCGGCCCTTCACCCGTCAGATGTTAACGGAATCTTGGAAAATGCTGATAAGATCAACGAGGAGGTTGCTGAAGAAGTTCCGACGGAGCCGAGCAAGTACCAATCCACTGCGTGGGCCATCATGAAGAGTTTGGAACGTTACGCTAACCAGATTCAGTTAGGCCCAGAGTATTCCGAAATGTTGGAGGACTTGGAAGACCGGGTTGCTAACCCGTTGACCACGCCGAGTGCAAAGTTAATGAACTACGTCAAGGATGGCTCGCTGACGGAGTACGCCCTTAAACGGGCTAAACGCTACCAAGAAGCTGCGCTGGAATCCATTAACCCATTTCGCGGTTTTGAAGGTGGAAAGATCTATACAGCAGATGAACTTCGCAAAGCTCTAGCGCGTTGTGAACTACTCGGCCATGAATGACCGAGCTTCTGGGAACACGAAGTAGTATTTAGGGTATTACACAGGTATTCCTGATACCTAACTTACAGAACTTCGCTATTTACCACGGCTAGTCCCTAGCCAATGACTTTCAGTCCTTTATGCAAGATATTAACTGCCGCATTAATATCCCGATCGTGATGGATACCACATTTAGGGCAAGTCCATTCACGAATTTCTAGCGGCTTCTTACCGCTGTGATAACCACATTGACTACAAATCTGGCTAGTATAGTTGGGTTTAACCGTAATTAGTTGTTTACCATACCAGCTACATTTGTATTCCAACATGGTGCGAAATTGATACCAACTAGCGTTGGCAATTGACTTAGCTAGGTGGTGATTCTTTTGCAGATTCTTGGTTTTCAAATCTTCAATCACTATCACGTCATAATTTCTAACTAAGTCAGTCGTCAACTTATGCAGGTAATCCTTACGTTGGTTAGCTATCCGTTGCTGATAGCGTGCCTTCTGCCGTTGTGCTCGTTGCCAGTTCTGATAATCGCTAAGTACCATTTTGAAATCACTATGGTTATGATTCCACTGACGCATAGCTATGGTTGCACGGTGCTTACGTTTACTGTACTTAGATTGCCAGGCATTAGCTTCCTTTTCTAGCCACTTAGCATTAAACGTGGCGTACTTAACTCCGTCAGAGCTAATTGCTAGACTAGCAATACCAACGTCAAGACCAACGGTCTTGTTGGTTTTCGGTAGCGACACTACCTCCGTTTCAACTTGTAAAGCGAGGTAGTAACGGCCAGTAACATCATAGCTAACCGTATAACATTTAATCTTCGCATCACTAATGGATGTCGTCTTGCTGGTCCGTATACTGCCGAGCTTTGGCAAGAACATACGGCGCTTAGCTATAACTTTACAGGTAGAACGCCCAGTATATGACAGTTTAGTTGCGTGCCGACTTTTAAATCGTGGATAGCCACCCCGATGTTTAAACAACATCTTAAAAGCTAAAGCTAGATTATGGTTAACCACTAGGAAGCTGGTCGCATCACTTTCCTTCAGATAAGGATATTCTTGTTTAAGACGTTTAAGCAGGCAATTCATGCCATACTCATTCACGAAAGAACTGCTGGGGTTATTTTGATAGCGCGCTTGAGCCATACCCAGCATTAAATTCCAAACCTTGCGGTTATTACCAAACATCTGCCATAGCTGATCTTGCTGATGACCATTAGGGTACAAACGAAGTTTGACCCCTTTAATAATTGTTGCCATGATGTTTTCGCCCCCTCTCATTAGGAAAGCTAATCTTTTACTTTTCTTTAGCCCGCTGATCGTCAATATACTTAGCAACAGCTTGCTCATTAACGGCACCAATGCTTTCTACATAGTAGCTAGGTGACCAAAGATGCCGGTTTTGCTGTTTCCAATAACTGGTTTGCAGTTCTGGACATTCCCTGAACAATTTCCAAGCTGAAATGCCCTTTAACCAGCGCACAATATTAGTAACTGATAGTTTTGGCGGGGCACTAATTAATAAGTGAATGTGGTCGTCTTTGCCAATTTCCATGTGGGCAATCCTAAATCCATATTTTGAAGCAATTTCACGTAGACACTGCTTCAAGACAACTTCAACGTTTCCTTTCAACACTTTGTTGCGATATTTAGTTCCCCATATGATGTGGTAATTCAGATTGTAGACTGATGTTCGGCCATATGTAAGTCTATTAGTATCTTTTATACCAATTATTATACCATGTTTTGCTTAAACCATGTGTGGAATAGGTATAAAAAGTAGGGGGCAATCCATCACGTCCTTAAAAGAACGAGTTTCCTTGCCCCCATTTCAAAAAAGGCTGGGAAGAAGGAAAATTCCTTCATCTCAGCCTTTTATTTTGGAGCGTGCTGGGCACGTTTAATAAAGTCAGCGAACAGTGCTCGGGAGTAGTCATAATGTTTGAACATGTTTTCCGGATGCCACTGAACAGCGAGAATTTGGTTGTTATCCACGGATTCGACGGCTTCGGGAATGTGGTCATCAGCGCGGGCCGTAACTTCTAAGGAGGCAGCCACCTTGTTAAGAGCTTGGTGATGGCGTGAGTTAACGTAAGGGCGTTTGCCAACTAGGTCAGCTAAGTAACTGCCATCCTTAGTGGTAACATGGTGCGATGGAAAATTGCCCGGCGCATCTTGGGAATGTTTCAAAGTCTTCGTTGGCACTTCGGATAAGTCTTGATAGATAGTACCGCCGAGTGAAACGTTGATGACCTGCATTCCCCGACAGATGCCCATGATGGCTTTGCCAGCTTTCAGCGAAGCCTGGACGAGAGCGATTTCGAATTGGTCGCGCTTGAAAAAGGTTGGCCCCAGTTTTTGGTGGGGTTCCTCCCCATAAAAGGTTGGGTCAACATCACTACCGCCAGCAAAGATGATTCCGTCAAAAAGGGGCATATACTCTGGAATAAGCTCCGTCGGTACATTAGGGAAAATAATGGGAACACCACCGGATTTAAGGATAGCTTCGGTAATCGGTCGTGGTGAGTAGTTGGCGTTGCGCTCATTGACGATGTTGGTTGCTACTGTTAACGTATCAGCCGGGACAGCAATTCTTGGTCGCATTTCCATCTCTCCTTCATAATAATTTAATAATATTATCATAAAGTAAGAAAAAAGTGGAGTCAATTCTCAACTTTTGGCAGATTGAGTAACAGTCATTATTGTTCAACGAACGCATCTCGACTCATTCTTGACTTGGAGTGAGCTTCAAGTAGTACGCTTACAAGTGGTAAGGGCGAAAGAATAGGAAAAGGGTGACTAGTAATGAACGATCTAGTATTAAACAATGGTGTCAAGATGCCCCAATTAGGTTTTGGCGTCTTTCAAATGGACCAGGCAGATGAGTGTCAACGAGCAGTTGAAGAAGCAATTGGTGTTGGTTACCGGTTAATTGACACTGCTGCAACTTACGGCAATGAGGCATCGGTTGGTCGAGCGATTAAAAACAGTCATATTTCCCGCGACCATTTCTTCATCACCTCCAAATTATGGGTGAGTGATTTCCAAGGGGATAAACCCACTGAGGCCATTGACCGGTCACTAAAGCAATTGGGGAGCGATTATCTTGATCTGTATTTGTTGCACATGCCTTATGGTGACGTCTTCAATGCTTGGCGGGCGTTAGAGCAGGCCTATCATGCTGGTAAAATTCGGGCAATTGGAGTTTCTAATTTTACCGCCGACCAGTTAATGAATTTGGAATTATTTAATGATGTAAAACCAGCAGTGAACCAAATTGAAATTAATCCGTGGAACCAGCGGGAACTGCTGAAGCGATTTTGTGAACAGCAAGATGTTCAGGTGGAGGCCTGGGCTCCCTTTGCGGAAGGGCAAAATCACCTCTTTACTAACCCAATTTTGTCACAGATTGCGCAGGCCCATCAAAAACAAGTGGGTCAAGTGGTATTGCGGTGGTTGATGCAACGGGGCATTGTTACTATTCCGAAGAGTGTTCATCGTCAACGGATGGTCGAGAATTTTGATATTTTCGATTTTCAGTTAAACGCAGACGAGATGAAGATGATTGAATCTCTGAACTTAAGACGGAGTTTCTTCTTTGATCCTCGTGATCCGGCAGCGATTAAATCGATTGTCGGTGGTGGGCGACCGGGAGCTAACCAAGATTAATTTTATATAACTCAAAACCCTCGTAGCTGTAATCACATAACTGCGAGGGTTTTAATCATAACTTAAATGCTAATGAAGATTACTTTTCACGTGAGTATGATGCAATGTCAGCCAAGATTTCGTTCATAAAGGCGTCCATGGACATCTCGTTTTGTTCCTTTTCACCGTACTTCCGGACAGAGACGTTGTTGCTCTTGACTTCATCGTCACCAACAACCAGGGTGTACGGAACCTTTTGGGTTTGACTCTCACGAATCTTGTAACCCATCTTTTCGTTCCGGTGGTCGACAACAACCCGGATGTTAGCAGCCTTCATCTTCTTAGCGATTTCTTCAGCGTAGTCACCGTGCTTGTCATCGCTAACCGGGATGATGTGAACCTGTTCAGGAGCCAGCCAGGTTGGGAAGGCACCCTTGTAAATTTCAGTCAGGTAAGCGATAAACCGTTCCATCGTGCCGACAATCCCACGGTGGATCATCACTGGCATGTGTTCTTGACCATCCTTGCCCACGTAAGTCAGGCCGAAGCGGTCAGGCAGCATGAAGTCCAGTTGGATAGTGGACATGGTTTCGTCATTGCCGAGGGCCGTCTTGGTCTGGATGTCCAGCTTTGGACCGTAGAAGGCGGCTTCACCAACAGCTTCGTAGTAGTCCAGGTGCAGGTCGTCCATGGCCTTCTTCAGCAGGGCTTGGGACCGTTCCCACATCTCGTCGTTAGCATAGTACTTCTTGGTGTTCTTCGGGTCCCTCAGGGAGAGACGGAAGCTGTAGTCGGTAATGTTGAAGTCCTTGTAGACGTCCATGATCAGCTTCAGAATCTTGGAGAATTCAGTTTCGATTTGGTCGAGGGCGACAAAAGTGTGACCATCGTTCAAAGTCATTTCACGAACCCTTTGCAGACCGGAGAGGGCTCCAGACTTTTCGTAACGGTGCATCATGCCGAGTTCAGCAATCCGTAGCGGCAGGTCACGGTAGGAGCGAATGTGGTGCTTGTAAATTTGGATGTGGCTTGGGCAGTTCATCGGCCGCAATTCAAGCATTTCACCGTCACCCATGTCCATCGGTGGGAACATGTCATCACGGTAGTGTGCCCAGTGACCAGAAGTCTTGTAGGCGTCCAGGTTCATTAAGACAGGAGTGTAAACGTGTTGGTAACCGTCGGCAACTTCCCGGTCGATGATGTAACGTTCGATAGTCCGGCGAATCGTTGCCCCTTTTGGCATCCAGTATGGCAGACCGGCACCAACCTTTGGATCAACGAAGAAGAGGTCCAGCTGGTTACCGATGACACGGTGGTCACGTTCGCGAGCTTCCTGCCGCTTCTTCATGTCGGCGTCCAAGTCGTCCTTCTTGAAGAAGATGGTTCCGTAAATCCGTTGCAGCATCGGGTTGGATGACATGCCCTTCCAGTAGGCACCGGCAACGGAGAGCAGTTTGTAGTTCTTCAAAACATCAGCGTAAGTGAGAACGTCAGCTTCAGCTGGGGCGAGGACACCAGCAACGGAGTAAACAGCCACCTTGTCACCGTCAGCGGCTTCCTTTAGCAGGGCGTTGCTGTACTGGTCGTCGCCGGCCTTTGCCAAGGCGTCGTCCAGGCTAAGTTCAACGCGTTCGATCTTAGCATCGTCCTTGATGAATTTCTTCATGGCGTCGGCTAACTGTGGCAGTTCGTCGACAGAAACTTGTTGGTCGTCCTTGTCGGAATCAACGTGGAAGCCGTCTTCATCGACCTTGGCTTCACCCAGGCGAATGCCATCAAATTCTTGTTTTAGAGCTGCCTTCAAAAGCAGGGCAGCGGTTTGCCGCAAAGCAGCTAAAGCTTCTTTAGAATCGCGGTCAACTTTGCGAACTGAACCATCTGGTGATAATAACTGTACTTGTGCCATAAAAATACACACTCCTTTGAGAATAAAAAAAGCCCCTAGTACCCAATTAAATGGCACTAGGGACGTTGATAACAAAATCAGCGTGGTTCCACCCACATTCAGAGTCTCATTGACTCCCTCTATGGTGTGGTAACGGGTCACGACCCGGTCTCCCTTATTTCGGGAAACAGAAGAAAGGTGGTACTCGAACTGAGCTGTTTAACGGTGCTTCCAGCCTAGGCACCGACTCCCTGACTAAACAACTCTGGTGAGCATGTCCTTTACAATTCAAAGTATAGCATCGCGCAATTTTGTGTCAAGAGAAAAATTAGAAAATCATTAAATTACTGAATTAGTGGGAGGCATTGTTAGCAGGAGCGGGCGAGGTTGGCTGACTGCTATTAGTTTGCCCGGCACCACTGTTGCCATTGCCGCCTTGAGAGTTGCCGTTATTGCCAGTACTCCGCGGGCCACCGGTCTGGCCGGTATTGCCACCTGAACGCGTGGTGGTCGGTTCGTCGTTGTTAGTTGTCTGACTGCCACCCTGCGAATTGCCATTATTGTTGCTGCGGCTGGTCGTGGTGGTCTGGCTGTCAGTGGTACCACCATTATCATCAGTGTCGTTATCATCGGTCGTCGCAGTCCCGTTTGAGGAGCTGTTGAAACTATGGTGGTGTTTGTGGTGCTTGTGACGGTGCCGTTTGTGAGAACTGGTGCTTGTGACGACACTAGCGGAGTCACTGTTAGTGTTGACGGGGTCTTTTTGCTTAAAAGCAAAGATAATGATCATAACGACCAGAACGGCTAAGAGGATGCCGAGCAAAATACGGAAGAGCTTGCTGCCGCCTTTGCGTGGTCCCTTGCCATAGTGAAATTGCTTACCGTCTTTAGCTGTTTGTTTCCGCCCCCAGTGACGGCGCGGTTTGGTCGGACGAGGCGCGTCATAGCGGCCCATCCGGGTATTACGATTAGGTTCCGAATTATTGTTCATTCTTCTTTTTCACCTCAACAGAAAGGCTAATGTAGGATATCTTGGCTATTATACCATGATCTATTGATTGGTTAATAATAACAAAACCACGGGCAGATTGACAGTAATTGTCTCCCACTCGTGGTTGGAAAGTTGAAAGTAATGGAAAATGATAACTGGTAATTCGCTTAGTCTTCTTCGTGATCTTGGATTTCACCAGTAGAAGCACCCGAATTGTGACCAATGTGAGCTTCACGGAAGTGCTTTTCGCCACGCCGGAATTCGATCACCGTCCAGAGCAGGAGTGCAACGATGGCAATGATGATAAGCCAGGCAACGACATCAGAAGTGCCCTTGTTCCAAAGATTGAAACCTTCAACTGTAGCTGGCATGTTGTAGAGGTTCAGGAAGGTTAAGAGTAGAATTGAAACCCAACCGAAGAACTTAACAGCCTTGTTGTTCTTGAATTCACCCATTTCCACCTCACTGTCAGTCATCATGATCAGTGGCAGCATGGAGAATGGCAAGTCGATAGCCAGGAAGATTTGTGAGTTTTCCATCAGCATGTTCAGGGCTTGGTGCTGTTGAATTGCTGATTCACGGCCAGTCATGGCAACACAAATTAGAACTGGAATAATGGAAATAACACGGGTTACCAGCCGCCGCGCCCAGAGTGGCATCTTCATGTGGACGAAACCTTCCATGATGACTTGCCCGGTCAAGGTCCCGGTAATCGTTGAGTTTTGCCCAGAAGCCAGCAGGGCAACGGCAAACAGCGTCGCCAGCAAACCAGACTTAGCAACGGCGATCAGGATCCCGTTACTCAGCATTGAAGTGTTGTTCAGCGCTTCGTACAGGCCGAAGAAACTAGTATCTTTAACGGCCCCCATCTTGAAGACGGCCACCCCGACGATCAGCAGCAGTGAGTTAACCACGAAGGCCAGTGACAATTGAATGTTAGAGTCCCACGTCGTGAACCGGACGGTCTGCCGAACATTTTCAGGGTCGTTGTGGTCAATTTCACGGGTTTGTGAAATTGCGGAGTGCAAATACAGGTTGTGCGGCATCACAGTAGCACCGACAATCCCCAGAGTCCCGCTCAGAGGTGAAATCCCGCCGACTACCGGTCCTTGGGCAATGACCTTTGGCGTTGGGATGTAGCCCTTCAAAACGGCGCCCCAGTCAGGACGTGAAAGGGCAACTTCGTAGGCGAAGACGACCAGGATGACCAGGATCAGGCAAGCAACAATTGCTTCGATTTTTCGGAAACCAATCTTCGTCAACAGCAGCAGCACGAGGACGTCAAGAACAGTGATAAACACGGCTGGAACCAACGGAATGTGGAATAAGAGGTTCAGCGCGATCGCCGCCCCAATAACTTCGGCGATATCAGTCGCCATAATTGCTAGTTCCGTCATGATCCAGAGAACGATCCCTAAGGCCTTGCCTGTCCGGGCACGGGTCGCTTGCGCCAAGTCCATTTGGCTAACGATCCCAAGTTTGGCAGCCATGTATTGTAGTAACATCGCAATCAAACTTGAAACCAGGATCGCGGTCATCAAAGTGTATTGGAAGCTCTGCCCACCGGTGATTGAAGTCGACCAGTTACCAGGGTCCATGTAACCAACGGCGACGAGGGCACCAGGACCGGAGTAAGCAAAAAGGGTTCTAAAGAATCCTTTTCCCTTCGGAACTTTAACTGTACCATTAATTTCCTCCAACGATTTCCCGTTGGCGTATTCAATCAAGTGGTGTTGCTTCTTTGGACGCTTTGTATTGTCCATTTGTAAGTCCACCTTTCTGTGTAAACATCAGCACCATTAATAAATGGTGTTAGCCTCTTTCAAAACCTTTTTTAGGCTAACATAAAAATCAACATAATTCAATCTAAGTTTTCACCTAAAATCCTCCTAAAAAGCCTTTTTTTAAACTTCCTTGCGTTTTTCGAACAAGCGTTCGTATAATTAAAAAAGAAGGGTGGCGAAAAGAAATGAATTACAGCCATGAACCACATGGTTTGTTTCTGATGATTGATAACAAATCCTTTTATGCGAGTGTAGAATGCGTTGCTCGGGGACTGAATCCGTTGAAAGCGATGCTTGTTGTAATGTCGGAGACAGCAAATACGGGCAAGGGACTGGTCCTGGCTGCTTCCCCGATGGCCAAAAAAGTGCTGGGTATCAGCAACGTCGACCGGGAATACCAGGTACCACGTGACCCACGTTTATTGATCGTTCCACCACGGATGAACCTATATATAGAAAAGAACTTGACTATTAACCAGCTTTTTCAAGAATTTGCGGCGCCGCCACAGTGCTGGCCCTATTCCATTGACGAGAGCATATTAGACATGACTAAATCATGGCATCTGTTTGGCAAAACACCTGATGAGGTGGCACTGCGGATTCAAAAGACGGTGCACGACCGCTTAGGACTGTATACAACGGTTGGAATTGGCCAGAATCCACTCCAAGCTAAGCTGGCTCTGGACCTGTTCGCTAAACACAGCCCGAATTTCCGCGGTACGCTGACCTACCGTAATTTTTGCGACCGCGTCTGGCCGATTACGGATTTGACGAAGGTGTGGAGCATCGGGCAGCGAACAGCCAAACACTTGCACCATCTCGGCATCCATTCCGTAGGAGAATTGGCCCGGACAAATCCTTACCAGCTGAGGAGTGAAATGGGGGTCATGGGCCAGCAGCTCTACGCCCTTGCCTGGGGAATCGACCGGAGCCAATTGACGGCGGTACCAGCAGTGAAGAATCATAGCTGGAGCAATTCCCAGGTGCTGCCGCGGGATTATAACAATGAAGCAGAGATAACGGTTGTTTTACGCGAAATTACCCAGCAGGTCGTTTCCCGGATGCGGCATCACCACCAGCAGGCGGCCTGTGTTAGTCTCTGGGTGGGCTTTTCTGGCCGTCAAGCCTCCCGGGGACGTTCCGGTTTTACCCACCAATGCAAAATTGACCCGACGGATGATAGCCGGACGATTGTGGCGACTGTACTGGCAATTTTTCGGCAGTCCTGGGCAGGGGAGACCATTCGCAACCTGGCGGTAAGTTTGGGTCAACTATCACCGGCCACAGGTCAGCAGCTGTCCCTCTTTACTCCCGTGGCCCGGCAGGTTAAGCGGGCCAAGTTTGACCATCTGGTGGACCAGCTGCGCGATCAATTTGGAACCAACAAAGTCTTTTATGCGAACAGTCTGTTACGCGGTGGGACGATGCTAGAAAGAGCAGGCTTGGTCGGTGGTCACAACGGTGGGAATAGTTTTGCCTAGGCGGCCATGAATTGCTGTTAGATTTGCTCCTAAATGTGATAAGCTTAGTAAAACATCAAATCGACAAGAGAAAACGGAGTAAACAATGGCTTTTCTAACACTCAAAGATATTCATAAGTCATATTTCCTGGGAAATAAAGAATTTCCGGTGTTAAAAGGGATTGACTTGAATTTTGAACTCGGCGAATTCGTCTCCATCCTCGGTGAATCTGGCGGTGGTAAGACGACGCTGATGAACATCATCGGGGGCTTGGACCGTAAATTCACTGGTAAGGTGATCGTGAACGGCCAGCAATTGGATCACCACAAGGAAAAGATGATGGATCAGTACCGCCGTGAAACGATTGGTTATATTTACCAGTCATATAACCTCATTCCACACTTGACGGTACTGGATAATGTCTTGATGGCTCTGGATATGACAACTTTGGATCGTAACCAGCGGCGTCAGCGTGCTGAACAGCTTTTGGCCAAAGTCGGTCTGGAATCGCAGATGAAAAAGCACCCTAACCAGTTATCCGGCGGGCAAAAGCAACGGGTGGCGATTGCCCGGGCCTTAGCGACCGATCCTCAGTTGATCATCGCGGATGAACCGACAGGGGCGTTGGATTCTGCCAATACCCAAGAAATTCTCAAGCTCCTGGACGAAATTGCGCGTGAAGGGAAGCTCGTGATTGCTGTGACTCACTCCCAGGACGTTGCCAACCACGGGACCCGGATCATCCACCTGGCTGATGGTCAGATTAGCGGGGACGAACGACTAAAGCCCGCCTATCCGCTGCCGCAAACGCAGGATCATATCCAATCCAAGCAATTATCAGCGGCGGCCAGCTACCGGACGGCTTTTAAACACTTTACTTACAACTTTTGGCGCAACTTCCTGATCATCTTAGGCACGGCCGTCGGGATCTTTGCGGTTCTCTTATTTAGCGGTTTAGGGAACGGAGTCAACGGTTACATCAACAACCAGATCAATAGTTTGATGAATCCTCATTCTATTACCGTGATCCAGAACACCAGCGGCAAGCAGATGACGATGACGGAATTACAAGACTCGATGCAAAACTTTGCTTCTAATCCCAAGGCCATGCTGCTGAGTCGGCACGAAATGCGCCAGCTACGACAGGTAAAGGGTGTCGGCGAGGTTGAAACGTGTTATTCAATCCCAACCTATAAGGTTGAACAAAACGGAAAGTCCGTCAGTGGCACTACCATCAATACTTGGACCAAGCACCAGAGCAGTCACATGATCAAAGCGGGACATCGCCCGGCTGACGGGGAAATAGTGCTTAGCCGCCGAGAAGCGGTCAACCTCAAGGGTGAACATAAGTACAAGTCCTTGATCGGCCAGTCGGTTAATGTCTCGTTCAACTGGTTTGATGTGCGGGAACGGCCAGTGCAGGTCAAACTTCAGCTGAAGGTCGCGGGAATCACTGACTCTAATACTGGCTCAGCCCCTACGGCTACCACTTATCAGACGATGAAGAAGGGCTTAGCCAGCGCCCAGGCCGCTACTGAGCCGAATGTTGCCGCGGTTTATGTCAAAGACCTTGACCAAGTTTCGGCGGTAGCACGCCGGATCAACCATTTGAAGGCCAAGGATCACAAGTACATTCTCGGCGCGATCACGGTCGGATCCATTTTGAAGCGGCTCAATAGTTACGTGAAAGTCGCATCACGGGTTCTTTCAGCCGTGGCGGGGATTTCCCTGCTGGTCTCCGCACTGATGATCATCGTGACGATGTATATGTCCGTTTCGGAGCGGACCAAGGAGATTGGGATTCTCCGGGCACTAGGAGAGCGACGGAGCGACATCCGGCGGCTCTTCACGTCCGAATCGATCTTTATCGGCCTGTTCGCGGCTATTTTGGCAGAGGGCCTCGCTCTTATCATGGCGGCTGTCTTCAACCACGCGCTTTACGGGTTGATTCACTACAACATTGTGCAATTGTTGCCGGCAAACCTGATCAACGGCTTTATCATTGCCCTTGTGATTTCCTTCCTAGCCGCCTTGCTACCGGCGCGCCGGGCGGCACGGTTGAACCCAATTGATGCCCTTGCAGCTGAATAATTTAATAATATAGAGAGATATTAGTGGCCCCTTAATATTCGTTGTGATGAATATTAGAGGCCATTTTTTGTGCGTTTGAAGTGAAGCTGTAAAGTCGCCTCTTTTCATTTGACTGGAATAGGAGTATGATTAAACACGTATTAATATCCATAATCTGTATAAATGGGGGGTGCAAAATGGACCGGAAGAAACGACGAGCAATGATCCTCAAGATCATCAAGCAACAAGCCGTCAGCACGCAGGATGAACTGCTAAAGCTGTTGGCTGAGCAAGGGGTCAATGCTACCCAGGCGACGGTTTCGCGTGATATTCATTCGATGAACATCGTCAAAGAAAACGACAACGGGGTTTTGCGTTACGCTCGGTTGAGTGAGAATAATGATGATCGTTATCAAGAGCTCTATGATGCGATTGCTAACGACGTCGATGATGTCACGACGGTTCAGTTCATCAACGTAATCAAGAATCCGCCGAACTCAAGTTTTGCGACCGTGATGGCGGGCTTGTTCGATGAAGTCAACTTGCCGGAAGTAGTCGGCACCATTGCGGGAAATGATACTCTGATTCTTATCTGCCGCTCATCAGAAGACGCGCAAAAAATTGCTCAGATGATCAAGGAACACATGCAGGAATAAGACAAAGCCAGCAAACAAAAAGCGCCGCAGCTCGGAATGAACTGCGACGCTTTTCGTACACACAAATTATTGATACAGTTTCATGAGTTGTTCGGTATGGCTCACTACGTCGGCGATCAAGGTCATGACTTGTGGATTTTTAAGGTGATAGATGATAGTTTTACCCTTGCGATGATAATCGACAAGGTTGAAAGCGCGCATCTGTTGTAACTGATGGGAGACAGCGGATTGTTCCCAGTGCAGCGCTGAGCTGATCTGTGACACACTCATCGACTGCTGCAGCAACAAATACAATAGCTGCAAGCGTTTGGGATGACCAAGGAGCTTAAACAGCTTGCTGACGGATTCTAAATCCTTTAATTCTGGTGCCTGGTAGCTACTCACAATACATCACGACTTTCCCCAATATCGTTTCAATAACTCCAGCCTATCTTGCTCTCTTGTTAAAAACAAGTCTTGATCAATGAAGCAAAAAATGATAAGCATCGCGCAGCAGGGCAGAACCACCACGAAAATGCTTATCATTTTTGGGTTTGAGATGGAGCTAGCTTTTAGAGAACTAAGTGTTGGCCAACAAAGATAGTGTAAGGCGAACTGATCCCGTTGAGACGGGCGAGGGTGTGCCAGTCAAGGCCGTAACGGGCAGCAATGGCATAGAGGGAGTCGCCGCTCTGGACCGTGTAGCTGCCGGCTGAATCATTATTGCGGTTCGTTGCCGTTGAGTGGTAAGTAGCGTTGCTTGTCGTGCCACTGACCTTCAACTGTTGGCCGACGTAAATTAGGTTCGGGTTCGACATCCCATTGATTTGGGCCAGGGTTTCGTAACTCATGCCATATGCAGCAGCGATGGCTGAGAGGGTGTCACCGCTCTTGACAGTGTAAACAGCGGAAGCGGTGTTGCTGGTCTGACTGTTGTTGGTTTGGGTTTCGGTTTGCTTGTTAGCAGCCGGAGTTTGGGAAGCACCCGCACCACGGATGGTCAAAGTCTGGCCAACATAAATCAAGTTAGGATTGCTGAGCTTGTTGATGCTGGCTAGCTGTGTGTAGGTTGTGTTGAATTTTTCAGCGATGCCAGACAGAGTGTCGCCACTTTGAACGGTGTAGGTTTCGTTGGCACTGGCTGTCGTTTGTCCTTGAGAATTGGCTGCCTGCTGGCTGTTTTGTGCGCTTGCCGGGGCCTGGCTCTGGGCAGCTGAGCTTTGGGTTGGCGTCGACGCACCAGAATTAGTGGCATTGTTGGTAGCGGCGGTAGCAACCAGCAAACGTTGCCCGACATAGATCATGTTCGGGTTGCTGAGGCCGTTGATCTGGGCCAGGTGGGTGTAGGTCGTGTTGTAGCGGCTGGCAATGCCAGACAGGGTGTCACCACTCTGGACGGTGTAGTAGTTGCTGCTGTTGCTGCCCTGGTTGTTGACGATATCGTGATTACCACTGTTGTTATTGACGGGAGTGACCTGCTTACCAGCCAGAGCAACGGAATCCAGCTGGGTCAGGTTGTAGGTTTTGACCAGGCTGATTAAAGCAGAGGCGTAACTCGGGTCGGTCGCGTAACCATCGGCGCGCAGTTTGTTGGCCACACTGACATAGTTTGTGTCACCGAGCAAGTTGTGATAGCGGGAGTTACTGTATAAGAAGTTGCCATGATCTTCGACGGACTCAGCGTTGTTGTCGTAAGCGCGGAAGTAGTCGTTGATGTAGACGCTGCGGCCACCGTAAACTTCACGGGTTGGCATGTTGACGGAGTGACCGTTGTAAGAACCTTTGATCCCGAAGAGGTTGTGAGCTGAAGTGGCAAGGGTTGATTGACCCCACCCACTTTCGAGAATTGCCTGAGCCACCGTAATTGATGGGAGGACGCCATATTTATTCCAGCCTTCGATTGCGCCGCTGGCAACACTCTGGATGAATTGTTGAGAGTGGGCGTTATTGCTGAAGTGTAGGGAATTGATGTCGACCTGGTTGGCTGCCGCCGGGACGGTCACCACGGCTTTTTCATCCGTGGCCTTCACTGCCGTAGATGCAACGGCTGCGGATGGAGTAGCGGTGCTAGCTTGCGGACTGGCCTGGAAAGAAACGGTCGCAGCCTGGGCGCTGTCGCTAGCAGAACTGTTGGCAGACTGACTATTCTTAGCGGTGCTGGCATTGGAGCCAGCCTTGAGTGTTGTTTGGTCGTTGTTGCTGTTGGTTGTGGCCTTGCTGGCGTCTTGGTTGTGGTCCTGATTATTAGCGCTCGCCTGGTCATCGGCATGGGCGATACTGCCTCCCGCCGTCAGCAAAGCCAACGTGGTGATGCCAGCCACGACCCATTTCCGACCGCTCTTGTATAATTTAAAGTGTTTTTTTACTTGCGACTCATTCTGCATCTCGTTAAATCTCCCTCGATAGATCATTTATCAAACGATCAAATTGGACCACGCTGACAGGAAAATATTAAGATTTTCCAAAGGTCCTTAATTAATTTAAAATTTATCATGATTAATATGGATCGTCAACGAATTTATCACCCAATATGATTCGCTTAACCAAGAATGACCATAACAATTCCATTCTATGAAATTATAGGCGCCGGGGCAAGTAATCTTATCAGCCGAAAAATAAATTGGCAAAAAAGCACAAAAAAAGAGGATAGTGAATTTGCTGTTCACTATCCCTGCCAACTGGGCTGGTCATTTTTGTTTAATCAACGTCGCCCTTGGATTGCATAAAACGCTGAAGCAGGCCGATTTCTTCGATCGTCGGTTCAGTTGCTTCCGACTTAATGTCATGAACGCGTTCTACTGACAACTGGCTGCCTAGCGCGACCTCGTTATCCGTCATTTCTTTTTTGCGTTCAAATTCAATAATTTGGTGGGCCAGTTCATTTTCCTTGTCAGCCATCGTCCAACGTCCCCTTTCAATTTTTAACTTCTATTGTAATCATTTTGTTTGGCAAAAGGCAAGACTTAGAAGGTCTGAATGACTTTCAAGATCCCGGCAACAATCAGGTAGAATGAAACCAGCCAAACCAGCATCATGGCTGACAACATCGGCTGAAAGAGCATGGTAATGGCGACGATGAATTGCAGGATACTGAAGATAATCATCAGGACTATCCAACCAGTGCCATGAAAACGCCGATAGACGCTAATCAGCGAAACGTCGGCAATCGCGTCGAAAAGAAACCAGAAAGCAAAAATGTAAACGATGACGGTGCTGCCAAAGTTATGGAAAAACAAGAAGGCAATCCCTAAAATAATGTCGACAATTGCCATCGCCAGCAGCCAGCCGGTATTGAAACCGAGGAAGTCCTGGATGCCAATCCGGCACCACAATTCGAACAGTCCCCGAACCAGGAGCCCGACTGCTACTAGAATTGTCAAAAGATGCATCGTTTTGTCGGGATGGCTGAGTGATACACAGCCGAGGACGATGAGAAGGATGCCGAGAATCAAGCTGCCCCAGCTAAAGGGCCGTGGTTGTTTTGCACTGAACATAATCATTCCTCCAATAAATAATAGCTTCACTATTATATTATCTTTTCTGCAAGTGGAGCGCCAAATTAAATTAGTGAGAAAAGGTAACGATTGCCGGCATCGGCAGAAATTTACTTGCATTTGTGGCATAATAAGGGACAAGTTAGAGATAGGAGTGCTGAAAAATGAATTGGAATTGGTTAGGGTGGCTGTGCTGGCTAGCAGTAATCGTTTTGTGTGTCTTTACGGTAAAGTACATCCGCAACCACCAACTGATGTTAATTGCGGAGACGAAGAAGCGTTTTAGCGGCAAGCTCTTCCTGCGTTACGTTCTGTTAACGGTGGTGAGTCTGTTCTGCATCGGCTTGATGGCCTACTTTACCTTTTTCCGCTCCGTGGACGTCAACAATCCACAGGCAGTGACGACGAGCGAAAAATACGAACCACTGCAGCTGGGTAACACTAAACACGGTTTTTACTATGTCGTGGCCAACCGCAGTCGGATGGGCAAACACCCAGTAGTTTCCTACACTTACTGGACGAAAAACTCCAAGAACACCACTAATTCTCGCTACGGTTCCATCGCTGATTCAAATTCCTATATCAGCACGCAAGCCTCCGTTTATCCGTGGAACAAGAAGCGCCTGAAAGAGGAAAATCGGCGGACGGGACATGCCTTTGTGGCCCAGATGACAGTTCGTTATAAGAACACGCCCCTAAATGGTTTGGGAGTACGCTGTGGTCGGGTGGCAACCACTTACACGCTCCTACGGATTCCAGGAGCCAACATGATTGATTTGAATTAAATTGTGATGGGCGAAATCCAAAGTAAGAAGGGACTGTGACATAAGTCTCTAATAAAGAACGGAGTTGGATGAAATCTTCGGATTTCATTCAGCTCCGTTTTCCTTTAAAATATAGATATACTGAAAAATAAAAAAAGACATCGACTGACCCTCGATGCCTTCAATACCCTTGAAAGGA
>NZ_CANDNU010000005.1 GCF_947387495.1 Limosilactobacillus difficilis | reverse complement strand
ATTCTTCTAGCTCTCAAAAATTCTAATATCATGATCAAAAATCTGCCCAAAAGAAAAACTAGACCAATGCCATTAGTAGCATAGCCTAGTTTTCCCAAAATTTATCATCAGTACCGATTGACAAAGAGCCAAAAAAGCACCGCTCCCCTTTTTAGGAAACGGTGCAAAAAAAACTCCCCGCTAAGAGCGGGAAGCTTTGGGATAAGTCTTTATTAATCGTCCTCTTGACCCTCGATGTAGCCAGCTTCGTAAATGTCGGCAACGTCATCGTTGTTTTGTAATTCATCGATGAGGTGCTGGTACTGACTAATCTTGTCATCAGGGACCTTCGTCTTGTTTTCCGGAATCATGGTTACTTCCGCAGTATCCAGGTCATAACCCTTGTCCTGCAAAGCGTCACGAACTGCGGTTAACTGACTCGGTTCAGTTGAAATGATGAACTTATCATCTGTCGACTTCATGTCATCAGCACCGGCGTCCAATGCATCCATCATTACATCGTCTTCACTCTTATCCAAACCTTCGCGCAGGATTTCGATCAACCCCTGCCGATGGAACATGTAAGAAACCGAACCGTTGGCCCCAAGAGAACCACCAGAGTGGGTGAAAGCAGAACGCACTGCCGCAGCCGTCCGGTTCTTGTTGTCAGTCAGTGCTGAAACCATCACAGCGACACCACCCGGAGCGTAGCCCTCGTAGGTGATTTCCTCGTAGTTGGCACCACCAGCACCAGTAGCCTTATCAATTGCACGCTGAACGTTCTTCTTCGGCATGTTAGCTGCATTAGCTTTTTCCATCACCAGACGCAACTGAGGGTTGTTCGCTGGGTCAGGATCACCTGCTTTAGCAGCCTGGTACAAATCACGGGAAATTTTCTGAAAAATCTTGCCACGCTTAGCATCCTGAGCGTTCTTCCGCCCTTGAATGTTATGCCATTTTGAATGTCCTGACATTACAAACTCCTCTTTTCATAAATAATTAGTCAAACAAACACGATGATTTTACCAAAGTCTCAGCCAAACTGCAAGTAAAAAACTAGCGACGCAGGCTAAGCAAGGTATGTGTCAGCAAGCAGATTGCGGAAATAACCGCGGTCACGATTGCCAATCGCCACCCAAAATTTGCGATATCCTTAACAACACCGACAACTGAAGCAGCTAGATCAGGCAGGGTGCGACTCGCCTCAAGTACTACCTGCCGTCCCACAGAAATCGTTCCCGCCAGTAACAATGCCGCCAGAAATCCAGACCAAGCAAGTAATTTCAAGGGGTAACGACGGAAGGAAGCAGTCACCAACTGCACAACGGCCAGGATACCGCTGACTGCCATCACTGCCAGGTCAATCAAGGAAGCAGTGTGCAAGCCTTCGGTAAAGGACTTCACCGAATCATTATTTACCCGTTCATTCACCGCACTGTTCAGCTGGGTGCTGACGGCGTTGATGGAATTACCCGCCAGCGAACTGTCGATCCCGTAACTGCTGAGAGTTGATGACACCGACGATTGCAATTGGTTAGTGATTGGTGACAAATCCAGTGAAATCCGCTGATTATCATAAACGTCACTAACCGCTTGTTTCACCAGGGAATTGGTTTCCTTTTTAGTCAAAATCGAATGAGGTAAATTATACTGCTCAAGAGCACTATCAACGGCTGAATTGATCTGGTCAGCCACTGCCGTCGAGCTGGCTTCCCGGATGGCAAATTGTTTATTAAAGATCGTCCGATACAGCCAAAACGACGTCAGAAAAAGCCAGATCACCAGTGCAAACATGATAATGGTATGAATTCTCAGATGACTACCTGTTGGAAAAGCTGCTGGCTCCTGTGGTTCCATTTGTTCGGGAGTATCCCGGCCCTGCTGTTGACGATACTCTTCACGTGAAGTCAAGCCAAATCACCTACCGTGTACTTTGGCGAACGCTAAAGCCGTGTTCCAGTAAAACATCGCTTTCGTCAGCGGCATTCTGGTCCTTTTTATCCATTAACTTGGTTAACAGCCGCATCGAAACGGCACCAATATCGTAAAGCGGCTGGGTGATCGAGGTCAACATTGGCCGAACCAACCGCGTTTCTTTGGTGTCGTGACCCGAAATGATTTGAAATTCGTTTGGTACTTTAATCCCGGCATCAGTTAGCCCGTTAAGTAAACCGGCGGCCATATCGTCACCAGTGACGAAGGCAGCCTTCGCCCCGCATTGTAAAATAGCTGGCGCCAACTTATAAGCCTGGTCATAAGATTCATTGGCCTCAAAAACCAGTTGATCGTCAAAGTTCATCCCGGTATTTTTCAAAGCTTCTTGGTAACCCTTGAGATAATAGTCCGTGTAGATCTTACGATTCTTGGCACCAACCACCATCGCCACAGGTTCGTGAATGGCATTAACCAGCCGTTCAACCGCTTGCCGGGTCGCATTGCGATAATCAATGCGAACTGTTGGCAACTTGTCGTCGTTAGTGACGGAGCCGGCAACTACAACCGGAACCGTACTTGAATCCAATTCTTCCCGCAATTCGTCACTAACATCACGACCCATGTAGATAATGCCGTCAACTTGCTTGGCGAGCAAACCGCGAACTACCTGGACCGTTTTTTGACCACCCACGTCAGTGTTTGTCAAAACAATATTGTACTTGTACATCGTAGCAATATCGTCAATTCCCTGCGCCAGCTCAGCAAAGTAGGCGTTCGTAATTTCAGGAATCACCACCCCAACGGTAGTTGTCTTCTTGCTGGCCAAACCACGGGCCACCGCGTTAGGCCGGTAGTTCAGCTTTTTAATAACATCCAAAACTTTTTGCCGTGTTGCCGGTTTAACATTCGGATTGCCGTTGACAACCCGCGAAACCGTTGCCATCGAAACCCGCGCTTCACGCGCAACAGTGTATATGGTAACTGATTGTTTTTCCATTGTTTAAGCCCTTTCTTAGTTAGTCTAGTATGTTTTCATTAATTTTCATAAAACCCGCACTTAATATAGCAAACATTTTCCCTTTCCGCAAATCATCCGGTAAGGAAAACAGAAAGAGGCTCACAGCTTTCCTCCCAACTGGCGGCTGTGAGCCTTGTTTATCTGTGCTAACAGAATTATTTCGCTTGCTTATCCAAATCAATGACGATGTCGTCTTCGGCGCCCTCGCCATCGCTATGCTTGGCGCGTGCCAGTTCATCGCGAATTGCTGCGGTTTCTTCGTCAAAATCAGCATTCGTGAAATGATCAGCAACACTATCGGCCCGATCTTTGACCGCGTCCGCCACTGACTGCCACTTATCACCTGACGCCTGATGATACTTATCTGCCGCTACGCTGACAAGATCAACACTGTCCAGGGCAAAATCAGTTGCAGTATTAACCGCTTCGTACCAACCACGCTGCAATTTTTTAGCCAGCTGTTGACGCTGTTTGGCATTTAAAGACCGCCAACCCAGATAGGCCGTTCCAGCGCCAATCAACAAACCAGCCATAAATTTTTGATTCATTTTAGTTGCGCTTCCTTTCGTTTCGTCTCAGTAATTTGCTTGCCAGATTCAGGAGAACCATTTTGCCAGCACTGCCCGCAACTTTTTCCACAGCAGAAACACTGCGCTGCCGTTCGCTTAGCTTGTCGGCGAGCCGGTGTGCAGCAGCATTAACGTCACTGACGCTCTCGCTGACGTCGGCAACCGCCTTTACCGCCGGATCCAACTGCGCTGACTTATCATTAATATCGTCAAGCAATTCGTTCGTGTTATTGACAACCTTATCCATACTTTCACTCAAAGTATGGGCGTCGTTGGTCAAGGAACGAAGCGACTCCTCGGTTGCTGTTAATGTTTTGGCTAGGCGGTGCAGGAACACACCGACAAAGCAAACCAAGACGACGAAGGCAACTGCCGCAATCAATCCCGCAATTTGTCCAATTGTCATGCCAACCCCTCCTTAAATATCGTGTTCAGAATAGCACGAAAAGCCTGCCGCCTGCAACTTTGCCATTGTTGATTGGTCACTTGGGCAATGATAAGATGAAGATATTTCAATAAGGGAAGAACTCACATGATCTTGTCAATCAATCCGCAACTGCTCAAGCAGAGCAACAACATTAGCAAATACCTCACTAATCTGAGTTGGAAAGAACTGGGCCAGCACCTAGTCAATCGCTGTCTGTCTCTAATCCTAGTCACAGTTGTTTTTTGGCTGGTCCTCTGGCTGGGCAAGAAAATCATTAATGCCGCCTTTCATCATTCGCAAAAGCGTCTGTCATTGACCGGTCACCGGCTTGCTACCTTTAATTCTCTGGCAATCAATATTTTTCGTTACACCTGCCTCTTTTTCTGGCTCTCCGGTCTGCTGGAAATCTTAGGGGTGCCGGTCGGAACACTAGTAGCTGGCGCGGGCATCTTCAGTATTGCCTTGGGTCTCGGTGCCCAGGGTTTTGTTGCCGACGTTGTCAATGGTTTCTTCATCCTGATGGAACAACAGATTGACGTTGGCGATGTGGTGGAGATCGGGACTATCAAGGGTTCAGTTACCGCCCTCGGCTTGCGAACAACCCAAATCACTAGTGCTGATGGCACCCTCAATTTCATCCCCAATCGCTCCATCACTGTGGTCCGCAACTTCAGCCGGAATAACATGGTTTCAACAGTTGATATCAATATTTCTAACAATGCGCCTCTCGCCCAAATTGAGCAAGTTGTTCGGGCAGTTAATCACAGCCTAGTGCAGGAGGAAGACTCACTCATCGACCAGCCGCAAATTGTCGGGCCAGTCACGATCAACGGTCACCTTGTTTACCGGGTCCTGCTGACGAGCAAAAACGGTCAGCAAACCGAGCTCGGTGCCCGTGCCCTGGCTGCTTATCTCAAAGCCTTCCACCAGGAGGGCATTGTTTTAAGCCCAGATGAAAAATAGAAAAGACTGCTAATCAGCGTCCCCAGTTTCCTACCGGGCCGCAATGATTAGCAGTCTTTTATATTACTATTGAATTCCCGGGTGATTATCGTGCATGACGAAATCGACGGCCTCCATCAGCTTGCGCCGGGTGACAATCCCGCAAAAGACCTCATCTTCAGCGACGACCGGCACAAATGACTGATCCAGCAACAACCGATAATTGCCTTCAAAATCATCTGGATCATGGCTGACCGATGCCTCAGTATTCATCGCAGAAGCCACCTTCAACTGATCCAACTTCGCAAAATTGAACTTTGTGGTCTCCATCAGCTGACTGTTAATCATCGCTAGAGATAATTGGCCCCGATAATGATTGTCGTTATCAACCACCACAATCTTGGCAAACTTATCAGTTGTCAAAACCAAAAAAGCGTGGGCCAAGGAATTATCGACATTGACTGTCGCTACCTGACTCGCCGGAACCATGTAATTGTTGTGCCAGCGTGCCAGCTCAGCTTCGATTTTATGATTAATCATCAGATCTCCTCACGTTGAAAACGAAAATGCAAATCAGAAACCGGCTGCATCTGCCGATCATAATACTGCACCTCAAATAAATGGTCCTCACTAGTGACAATCGCGAAAGTGCCACCCAAATTAGCATATTGGCCGCGCGGCAAGCTAGTGCTGCCCGGATTCAGAAACAAGGTTTGGGAATGCATTTGGCACAAGATTTGGTGAGTATGACCAAACGCCACGATCGTCGCCCGACGCCGCTTCGCCTCATTTTCTAACTGACCCAGTCCAGTATAAACGTTGTAGCGGTCGCCGTGGGTCAGAAAAATTTGCTCCCCGCCCCTTTTGACTAACAACTCTTGGGGATAATCTAATTGCCAGTCATTATTGCCTTTGATTCCGGTGAAAGGTGCCATCGCCGGATCATTCGGTTGCATCGTTGAATCACCACAGTGGAACATAACATCGACCTGCGGGGCAAAACGATTCGCAATTTCTTTTAAAATCGCGGCATCGCCATGATTATCACTTGCAAAAAGAAATTTCATTAGTCGTTCCACCACCCTTCGAACTGCTTCATTAGCGCACGCATGGCCCGGCCCCGGTGGCTGATGGAGTTTTTCTCTTCGTCGGAAAGGACTCCCATCGGCTTGCCTAAGTCATCAGCGTAGAAAAGCGGGTCGTAGCCAAAACCGTTTTGACCGTGCAATTCGTGCAGGATGTGCCCCTGAACGTCACCATGAACAACTAGTTTCTTGCCATCAGGCTTGAGACAAACAATTGTTGTATGAAAATGAGCGGTCCGCTTGTCATCAGGAACGTCAGCCATTTCCCGCAACAATTTCGCGTTGTTGGCAGCAAAGTCATGATCTCCTGCGTACCGGGCTGAGTGAATTCCCGGCGCCCCGTTCAGTGCATCGACACAGAGTCCAGAATCGTCTGCCAGAACTGGCAAATGCAGGTGGTCAACCGCCGCTTGGGCCTTGATAGTGGCATTTTCTTCAAAGCTGGCTCCGTTTTCGTCAATCGCAAAAGCCGGAAAATCTTTGAGGGTTTTAATTTTGATCCCATAAGGATAAAACATCTCTGAATACTCGCGCGCTTTGCCCATGTTTTTTGTTGCAACAACTAGTGTCTCCATAATAACCTCCTAAAACAATGCCAGGTGTTTGCTTGTTAAATCCTGCTTACCTAACCATTTCCGGGCACCGGCAGCCAAATCGGATGCGGCACCTGTTGAATAAAGTGTCAATTGGCCCTTATCCGTTGTCGTTGCAAGGGCATCATGTTTAGTCAGCACCCGCGCCACCAGCTGAACCGTTTCTCCTGCCGGATCGATGATGGCAACCGTTGGGCCGAGAGTTTGCATAATTTCCTTGGTCAAAAAGGGAAAATGGGTACATCCCAAAACCAAGCCGTCAACTGGTTTCTGCCGGAAAACAGCCAGCTGCTCATTGACGGCCCTTTGGGCTTTTAGGGTGCCAGTTTGCCCGTGTTCGACGATCGCCACCAACGGCTGTGTTGCCTTAGCAAGGACAGTTGTTTTTGGCGACAACGACTTAATCGCCCGAACGTAGGCCCCGTCATTGATCGTCGACTCGGTAGCAATGACGCCGATCCGGTCGTGGTAGGGCAAGCTGACAGCCGCCACCGCCCCTGGCTGGATAACACCGATCACCGGTACCGGTAATTCTTTTTGCAAAAGAGTCAGAGCCGCCGCCGTTGCCGTGTTGCAAGCAATAACCATTAACTTAATGTTTTGCTGAACTAGAAATTTACCAATTATGAGCGCAAAGGAACGAATTTCATCTTGTACCCGCGTCCCATAAGGGAAGTGCTGCTGATCACCAACGAAAATCACTGATTCGTGCGGCAAACGCTGGTGCAGCAAGCGGACAACTGACAAACCGCCCAGGCCAGAATCCATGACTCCGATTGGCCGTTGATCCATTACCTTCACCATCTTTCGTTATATCTTGAAACTCCATTATCTGCGTTTTAGCCGCTTTTTTCAAGTTTCCCCTAGCATGTCAGTCCACGGGCGGTTATTATAATAGCTGAACAAAAAAGGGAGCAAATCATGAGTCAAGAAAGCTACAATCGTTTTATCAATTCTAAACGGGGCCTTGCCAGCAGCACTCTGCGTGATGTGCTGTTACCGGCTCTGCTCGGTAAAGAAACCAACGGAATTTCTTACTGGATTGGCAAGGATATTGCCCGTCAGTATCCGGTCGCTTCAGTTGACGAACTGATCACCTTAACCAAGCAACTGGGCTTTGGCGATCTCAGTCTGCGCAAAACGGGCCGTAACCAAAAGCTCTACCGTTTGGGCGGCCCCGTGGTGAACGAACGGCTCGCAATCGATCACGAGAAAGTCTCTTTCGACCTTGAAGCTGGTTTTCTGGCGATGGAAACCGAATTTCGGGTCGGTGCGGCCGCGGAAGCCGATATCGTTGACCGTCGGCGCAGCAGCATCGACATCGTCGTTCAACACGACCCGGCCGATGCTGACGATAGCCAGGCCGAAATCGCCCGGTTTATTCATCTTCAGGGCGATGAACCGACATCAGAAAAGAAATCCAAGAAAAAATTGGGTAAGAAAAAAGAATAGCAATAAAAGGGGCTGTGATCGTCGTGACCACAGCCCCTTCATTTTATATTTATTCTTTCTTGACCTACTTGATCTGTTGAATCCAGCCGTGTCGGTCCTCAACATTGCCCAGTTGAATCCCATACAGGGTCTTGTAAAGCTTAGTTGTTACCGGACCAGTCTCCTTTTCACTGTAGAAGACGTGTTTTTGCCCCTGATAAGTCAGGGAACCGACCGGTGAAATCACAGCCGCCTTCCCCATTGCTCCGGCTTCGGCCAATTTATCTAGGTCGGTATTAATGTTAATCTTCGTTTCGATTGGGTTGAGATCCAGGTCATCAGCAATTTGCAGTAATGATCGCTTCGTTACCGATGGGAGAATCGAATTCGACTTTGGCGTAACGAACTGCCCTTCCTTAGTGATCCCAAAGAAGTTGGCGCCAGAGAATTCATCGATGTACTTGTGTTCCTTCGGGTCGAGGTAAAGGCAATCAGCGAATCCTTCCCGCTTGGCCGTCAATTCCGGGAGCAGTGAACCAGCGTAGTTTCCTGACGTTTTAGCCTGACCAGTCCCGTAAGCAGCAGCCCGGTCGTACTTGCTGACGGTGTACGGCATTGGATTCAGTCCTTTGACGTAAAAGCCAACGGGCGTAGCGTAGACGTGAAAAGTGTAGCTCTTGGAAGGAGCTACTCCCACCAACGGATCCGTCCCGATCATGAACGGCCGCAGATATAGCGAACCACCGCTACCGTACGGTGGAATAAATTCTTCGTTGGCCAGGACAACCTGCTTAATGGCATCAACAAATTTATCTTCAGGATAGGGCTCCATCATCATTCGTTTGGCAGAGTTGGCCATCCGGTGTGCATTCTGATCGGGCCGAAAAAGGTTAATATGACCGTCCTTAGTCCGGTAAGCCTTCAGCCCTTCGAACACTTCCTGCCCGTAATGCAGCACTTCAGCCGCCTCCGACAAGGTAATGGTCGAATCTTCGACCAACTTGCCACCTTGCCATTGGCCATTTTCAAACCGTTCAACAAAGCGGTAGGGCAGATCGTGATATTCAAAGCCCAAGTTATTAAAATCGAGATCTTCGGGACGAATTTTTGCCATAACAATTGCCTCCTGTGACAAAGCAAGTACCATTAGATTGATGTAAGCTTATTCTCATTGCTTTTTAATATAGTCTAAGCAAGAAACCCTGTCCAGAGTAAATTCCGAAAATAAAAAAAGACCGTGATATTCAAATCATCACGGCCCAAATTGCTTAAGATTATGAAGTTTACATGTAAGGCTGCAAAATCTGTAACAACTGTTCCCGACTATGGTAGCCCACGATCGTGTCGACAACCTTACCGTCTTTTTTCACCAGGAGGGTTGGGATACTCATCACCTGGAACTTCGCAGCCGTTTCTTGATTCCGATCGACATCAAGTTTCGTGAATTTCACCTTTCCGGCTAACTCGTCCGAGAGTTTTTCGACCACTGGGCTTTGCATCCGACACGGGCCGCACCAAGTTGCCCAAAAGTCAGTCACTGATAAGCCCTTGGCTGTATCTGCCTCAAACGTCTTGTCGGTTGTTACTGCAACTGCCATCATCATCACTCCTCAAAGATTTATTTTCATCATTATGATAGCAAATTCTGGCCGGACCGCCAATAGATCTGCTTACTTTTAATAAGAAAATCAGAAGTAGACAATCGTGGCCCCGTCGCCGCCGTTATTCGGAGCGGCATAATCAAACGACTTCACCCGCGGGTTACTTCGCAAGAATTGTTGGGTTCCTTTACGCAAGGCTCCCGTCCCTTTGCCGTGAACAATCGTTACTGGCGATAAGTTATTCAAGAGTGCATGGTCGATAAACTGTTCCAAGTCGTTCATCGCCTGCTCGTAGCGCTCGCCACGCAAGTCCAAGCGGGCCGTTGTGTGCCGAGTTTGGGTGGTCCGCACCGGAGAACGATGAACCTGGTGCTTTTCTTTTTTCTGCTGAGCCGCAACCTGCTTTGCACTCAGCTTTTCCAGATTATTCTCGTCAATTTCCATCTTCAGGATACCCAGCTGAACAATCCAGTTGTGAGCCCCACGTTTACCCAAAAGGGTCCCCTGTTGACCATAAGACTTGACTAGCACGGTATCACCAACATGAAGATCGTGCTTTTGGTGTGCTCTCTTGAGGACACTATTGTGTTTCAAGCGGGGATCATCGGCATGGAGCGCATTCAATTGTCCTTTGGCATCGATTAACTGGTTTTCTTTAACCCGACCGCCCTGAGAGATTTCCATTTGACGAAGATGATGAATAATCCGGTCTGCCTTTCGCTTGGCCACCGAAACCTGGTGGTTGGCTTTTTGCCGCGCCTGCTCCATCATCTTGTCGCGAGACTCGTTGAAGCGGGCGAGCTTTTGCTGAAGATCAGCTGCCTTATCCGCATTCGCTTTGACCAGTTTTTGCAGGCGCTCGTTCTCCAAACGAGCCTGGCGCCGTTGCTCAACCAGTTCCCCGATCATCTTGTTAAGGTCCTGACTGTCATCGCTGACCAGTGACTTGGCCTCATCGATGATTGCTTCGTCAATACCAAGCCGCTGAGCAATTTCGATCCCGTTGGACTGACCAGGAATTCCAAGCAGTAAGCGATAGGTTGGCTGGAGAGTCTGCTTATCAAATTCCATCGAAGCGTTGATCGTTTCCGGGCGATCATAGCCATAGACTTTCAATTCTGGATAGTGAGTCGTCACGACGACCATGCTGCCTTTGGCGCCTAGTTGGTCCAAAATCGACATTGCCAGCGCCGCCCCTTCTTTCGGGTCCGTCCCGGCGCCCAATTCATCGAGGAGCACCAGGCTCTGATCACTGACTCGTTCCAAGATCCGTTTGACATTGTCCATATGACCGGAGAAGGTCGACAAGTTCTGCTCCAAGGATTGTTCATCCCCGATATCGGCAAAAACGTTGTCGAACACACCGACCCGACTGTTCTCGTTGGCTGGAATAAATAAACCCGCCTGGGCCATCAGTTGGACCAGGCCGACGGTCTTCAAGGTAATCGTCTTCCCACCGGTGTTGGGCCCGGTGATGATAATCGTCGAGTAGTCACCCCCCAGTTTGATATCGTTAGCGACAACCTTTTCTGGATCGATCAACGGGTGGCGTGCCTTCCGCAGGGCAATCTGGTTATCGGCAGATATCAAGGGCAAACTGGCCTTTTGCGTCTGAGCCAATTTGGCCTTTGCGTTGACAAAGTCGAGATGGCCCAACACTTCGGCGTTATGAGCGATGTCGTGACGGTAAGGAGTGATCATCTTGGACAACTCTGTCAAGACATGAATTATTTCCTGTCGTTCGTCAATTTGTGACTGACGCAAACGGTTGTTGAGTTCCACCGCATCCTCCGGCTCAATGTAAAGGGTTTGACCGCTGGCACTTTGATCGTGGACTACCCCGCCAATCTGGTGCCGATAGCGTGACTGAACTGGAATAACGTAACGGTCATTGCGCATCGTCACAATCGGATTGCTCAAGTACTTAGCGCGTTTGCCGTGGGTGTAAGACTGCATCTGGGTATGAATTTCATCTTCGGTCTTGCTAATCAGCTGACGAATCCCGTGAAGCTTAGCCGATGCTTCGTCGTTGATTCGTCCGTCTGGATCAATTGACTGGATCAGGCGCTTAGTGACTGACGGAATAGTCACTAATTCGTCAACGCGCTGCGGCAAGCGCCGCAGATTAACCTCGCTGCTTTCGTGAAGCTCTTCGAAGAAGTTGCGAACACTCATGCTAGCCCGCAATACCTGGGTAATCTGCGCTAATTCAGTCCCGTTCAAACGAGCCTTGACCCGCAATCGTTTCAGCGGTTCTGAAATATCCACCAATTTAGGAATTGGGATACCGTCTTTTAGCCGCAGAATATCAGCCCCATCTGTGGTTTCGACAAGCTGATCTTGCACTGCTTGTCGATCCGTCGACGGCTGAAGATTTTTTGCTTCGATCTTGCCGGCCGCCGTCACCAAATACTGGCTTAACTGTTGGCGGATCCGGCTAAATTCAAGGGTTTCAATTATTTTTTGGTTCATCATTTTTATTACTCCTATCCGATCCAACTAACTAAGAGCTTCATCACAACTCTTGCATTGTTGACAATCCACTGGGCAAGTCCCGACTGGGAAAATTGCATCTGCCACCAATCATTTGGCCAGAGCTGAAGAATCAGCAAAATAATATCGATCATCATGTAGCCCAAAACTAACTCAAAAAGGCCACCTGCCCAGCCGTTCAGCGTCCCCAGCACTGGCAAGCGATTCAACCAGTTCAACCGGTACAAAAGCCAGTGTAAAATCGCGGAAACCACTGCAAAGGTCAGCATAAAGGCAATGCCATTATAAAAAAAGTGTGTTCCATCAACCATCTGCAACAAGTCTGTGCTAAAGGCAGTGGGATTGGTCAGGGAATGACCGTTCGCTAAGGCGTTACCGACCGACCTGGCAACGATGCGGGCCGCAACTAAGGAGATCAAATACGTCCCCAAAGAAATCAGCATCATCAGCAAGCCCCGCCGGCGGCCATGCAAAAAGCAGCCCGCCAGGATGATTATAATCAAGCTCGTTAAGATCATTTGTTTCTTCCTTATTCTTTGTTATATGCTGTATTTTAGCATTGCCATCAACAGACATAAAACAAAAACGAACCCAGAAAGGGAGTTTTCAGATGCAAACAGTGATTAAGGTCAGTCCCACAACCTTTGACAAAATGGCTGACTACTACGGAAACTCGGGGAAAATGCCAACGGGAGCGAGTTTTCACCAAAAAAAAGCTGGCGTTACCATTACCGGCTATCCCAAATCACACAAAGTAATGTTTCAAGGACAGCGATCCACAAGCGAGGCAGCAAAGTGGTCACCCGACGCTGCCACCCAATCTGATCCAGCTGGGCTACCGGCCGGCTTTGCTTCCTGGTCAGTTCTCGGCTCTGATGAGGTCGGCGTCGGGTCCTATTTTGGCCCTTTGACCGTTGCCGCCGTTTACGTTGCTCGCGAAAAAATCCAAGAAGTAACTGCAATGGGAGTGAAGGATTCCAAGACCCTGTCCGACCCCGAAATTATCAAGTTGGCCCACCGGGTGATGAAGCTCTGCCCCTACCACATCGTCAACTTGGATCCTGCAACCTATAATGATCGAATCAGGCGCTATAACCAGGCTCAACTCAAAGCCTTGTGTCACAACTTCGCTCTCAGCAAGGTCCTGACCAAAATTGCCCCCACTAAACCGCAAGGCATTCTCATCGACCAATTTGAACCCGCGAACACTTATTTTCGTCACCTACAGGGGCAAAAGCAGATCATCAAGCAAAATGTCTTTTTCCGCGTCAAAGGAGAACAGGCCCATGTCGCGGTCGCAGCCGCTTCGGTGGTTGCTCGTTACTATTCATTGACCCGGATGGATGCTCTCTCCCAGCAGGCGGGACTGACCCTGCCAATTGGTGCCGGCCACGTGGTCGATGAAGTGGCTGCTAAACTCTTGCGACGGGGCCTAAACCTAGCCGACTTTGCCAAGCTGCACTTTGCTAATACGAAAAAAGCTACTCAATTAGCGCGATTGAAAGATCATTAATACGAACAAAGACCCTCAGTGATCCGTTGCGGATGCTGGGAGTCTTTTTATCATTAGGCGTTGAAATTGCCATCGTCGTCGACAAAGGTATTGATTACTTCGGAGACCATGTCCCATTCTTCGTCATTGTCAATCGGTTCAAGGGCGATATCACCGCCTTGGCCGTCATCACGGAACGAGAAGGCCTGCAAACTGACTTCATCGCTGTTCTCTTCATCGAGCGGGTACAAGACGATGTACCACTTGTGATTTTGGTCAGATTGAAAACGCAGAGCCTCTTTGTACAGCTCTTCGTTGCCCTTTTCGTCAACCAAGGTGAAGACTTCGCCATCGTAATGTGAAGAGTCTTGTTGCTGCTTCATTTCCTTACCTCAATTTCTGTGTTAATTTGCCATGAGCATCCAAATAGTTCTGCAAAATCAGGGTCGCGGCTAGTTCATCAATGACCTTTTTCTGCTTGCGTCGGGAAATGTCGGCTTCTTCGACCAGCATCCGGTGAGCTTCGACGGTCGTCAAGCGCTCATCCTGGTAGTCGATTGGAATTTCGGGAAAACGCTCCTTCAGCAATTCCCCGTAATGCTTGGAAGCTTCCACCCGCGGACCGGATGTATTATTCATGTTTTTAGGCAAACCGATTACAAAGCCCGCAATCTGGCCCTTTTTGGTTAACTCGGCAACCCGATCGATGCCAAATTGTCCCTCATCTTCGTTAATTGGGATAATTTCCTGGGCTTGGGCCGTCCAACCAAGAGGATCACTAAAAGCAATTCCGACCGTTTTAGAGCCAACGTCTAATCCCATCAAGCGCATCATTTCACGTCCCCGTTATTTTTCAGGTAGAAACGAACAAGTTCTTCAATAATCTCGTCGCGTTCGTGTTCACGAATCAAATTCCGGGCATTTTTCAACCGTGGAATGTAGGCGGGATCACCAGACAATAAGTAACCGACAATCTGATTAATCGGGTTATAGCCCTTTTCATTCAAGGCGTCATACACAGTCTTTAACGTCTGTTGGCTGGTCTTTTCATGTTCTTGGTTAAAGTCGTAGAACATTGTTTTGTCATCATTATTGGAGTCCATAATGACACCTCCCCATACTTATTCTCAATTACTGATTGTACTATACCATTACCAAAACAACAATCAATCTAGCTGCTTGTAACCAGCATTTAATATTTAAGGACTAGCCAAGCTGTTGCCACAGCTCCTTTTTAATGCCATCGAGAATTGTCTGCTCCCGGCGAACCTTAGAAATATAAAACAATGGTTGCTGGTCATCTAATAACGGAATCAAAACTGTCTGCGGATCAATGGCAGCCGCTAAGGAAGTTAGAAAAGCGATACCAATGTGTTTGGCCACCAGTGCCCCAAGGACATGAACGTCTGCTGTCCGGTAAATGATTCGCGGGCGAACATGCGCCGCATTGGCTACCCGCCGAAAGGCCTGGTGATGGATAAACTTTTCGTCCAGAGCAACAAAGGACCGCTTTTTGAGATCCCGCAAAAAGACGCCGCTTTCCGCCTTGGCCGCGAGATCACTATCCTTAGCTACTAGGATACCAAAAGGCATTTTAACAATCGTCGAAGCGGCCAGCTGATCATACTCAAGCGGCGAAAGCGACCCTAACAGAGCCATGTCCAGCTCCCCGCTTCTTAGCTGCTTGAGCGTTTCATTAGATCCCCGTTCGACAATTTCCAAGCGTGCTAAAAGGTGACGCTGCAGGAGGTCGGGTACTAAGGAAGGAAAGTAATAATTACCAATAATTGGCGGCAAGCCAAAGCGAACTTGCTTCATTTGGGTGTGTGCCGCCTCTTTTTGTGCTAATTCTAATTCATTTAGAATGTTCACCACATGGCGGTCTAACTGGCGACCAAAACTGGTCAACTCCACCGCATGATGTGAACGGTCGCGAACAATCAACGGAACGGCAAATTGCTTTTCCAGACGCTGAATAGCCACTGTCACCGTCGGCTGACTTACCTGGAAGGTAGCCGCAACTTTAGAAAAATTTTTTAGACTAGCGAGCTGATGAAAGTATTGCAAATCTTTGGTGTTCATTTTTCCCGTCCTTTCGCCATTTTAATCGCTCATATAAAAATATTTTATCATTCATTAGCTATTTGACTATCTTTTTTTCAGCTTGCTATACTAACCGCGAAATTTACATTAACACACGAAAGGATGGCCAAAATCATGACAAAAGCAATCGATATTCTAAACAATCCTTACATCAACAAGGGTACAGGTTTCACCCTGGCCGAGCGGCAACGCCTGGGACTGATCGGCAGCCTGCCGGCTAAAGTGCAAACCCTGCAAGAACAGGCCGATCAAACTTATGCTCAGTTCAAGACGAAGCCGGCCGGCCTGCCCCAGCGGCAATTTTTGATGGAAATCTTTAACACCAATCGGACCCTCTTCTTTTACTTGATGGGTCAGCACATCGTCGAGTTCATGCCAATTGTCTACGATCCAGTGATCGCGGAATCGATCGAAAATTACAGCCAAATCTTCGTCCAACCTCAACAGGCTGCCTTCCTATCGGTTGACCACCCCGACCAGGTAAAGACTAGCTTGCAGAATGCTGCCGATGGTCGCGACATCCGGCTGATCGTCGTCACCGATGCGGAAGGAATCCTGGGAATCGGCGATTGGGGCGTCAACGGAACCGACATCGCCGTCGGCAAATTGATGGTCTATACTGCCGCTGCCGGTATCGATCCCGCCCAAGTTCTCGCCGTCTCCCTGGACGCCGGGACGAACAATCAGCAACTGCTCGACGATCCAACCTACCTCGGTGAACGTCACCGCCGTGTTACCGGTGACAAGTATTACCAGCTCGTCGATGCCTTCGTCCAGGCATCACGTTCGCTCTTCCCCCAGGCCCTGCTTCATTTTGAAGACTTTGGTCGTGATAATGCTACCGTCATTCTCAACAAGTACAAAGACGATATGCCAGTCTTTAACGACGATGTCCAAGGAACCGGGATCATCGCCCTTGCTGGCGTCCTCGGAGCACTGAACATCAGTAAGGAAAAGATCGCCGATCAAAAGTTCTTGACCTTTGGTGCTGGAACCGCCGGCATGGGGATCGCCAAGATGCTCTACGACGAAATGGTTCGCCAGGGCGTCGCTCCGGCGGAGGCCAAGAAGCACTTCTACCTTGTCGACGTCCAGGGTCTGCTCTTTGACGATACTGAAGGCCTGACTCCGGAGCAAAAGCAATTTACCCGGTCGCGCAGCGAATTTACCAACGCTGATGAACTCACCGACTTGCTGAGCGTTGTCAAAGCTGTCCACCCAACCGTTATGATCGGGACGTCTAAGCAAGCTGGTGCCTTCACCGAAGACGTCGTCAAAGAAATGGCGGCCCACACCGATCGGCCAATCATCTTCCCGATCTCCAACCCCACAAAGTTGATTGAAGCCATGCCGGCTGACCTGATCAAGTGGACCGACGGCCGCGTTTTGACCGCGACCGGGATTCCCGTCGACAACGTTGAATATAAGGGGACTACTTACACCATCGGTCAGGCCAACAACGCCCTCGTCTACCCCGGCGTCGGCTTCGGGGAGATCGCTGCCGGTGCCAAAGTAGTCAACGACCAAATGCTGGTAGCTGCCGCCCACGCCCTTGGTGGAATTGTCGACCCCGACCAACCGGGAGCTGCTGTCCTGCCACCAGTTGCTAAGCTGGAAGAATTTACGACGACGGTTGCCGAGGTCGTTGCCCAGTCCGCAATTGACCAGGGACTGGCGGCTGACGGGATCACCGACGCCAAAAAGGCCGTTGCCAAGCTCAAGTGGACTCCCCATTACTAAAAGAATATTGCTAAATGGAAAGGGGCACCTTAACATATGACTGTTTTTCTGACTTCCGTTTCCAGCGTCGTCGAAATCGTCCTGATCATGGCGCTGGGCTACATTCTGCGCCGCAACGGCTGGTTCGGTGACACTTTTGGCTCCAACATTGCCAGTCTGATCACCAAAATCGCTCTGCCAGCATCGATTTTTGTAAGTGTTATGAAATACCTGAGCCGCGATAAGCTGGCAAGCCTCGGCATTGGGATCATCTTTCCGGCCCTAGCGGTCGTCATCTCCTACCTCCTGGCCTTTGCCGCCGTCAAAATTTTTCACATTCGCAAAGGGCAGCGTGGAATCTTCATCAACGCTGTCGCCAACGCCAACACGATTTTCATCGGAATGCCGCTGAACAACGCCCTCTTCGGCTCAAAAGCGATGTCGTACTTCTTGATCTACTACATCGTCAACACCGTTTCGACCTGGGCCTTCGGGGTCTTCCTCATTCAAAACGATGACCCGACTAGTGACCAGAATAAAAGCAAGCAAGAATTCGACTGGCATAAGCTCCTGCCAATGCCACTCGTTGGTTTCATCTTCTCAATCATCTGGTTGTTGATCGGCATCCCGGTACCAAACTTCCTGGGTCAGACCGTGTCTTATGTTGGCAGTCTAGTGACACCGCTGTCACTGATCTATATCGGGATCGTTCTTTATGACGCTGGTCTCAATAATTTCCATTTCGAACGCGATTCCATTCTGGCATTACTAGGCCGCTTTATTATCTCCCCACTGGTCCTGATTCTCCTAATTAAGTTAGGAGCTGGAACAGTTGGTCTTCAGCTACCAAGTTTGATGCGACAGACCCTGGTTGTCCAATCCGCCACGCCGATGCTGGCTGTCCTGCCAATCTTGGCCGCTGAAGCCCATGGCGATGTGAAGTACGCCACCGACGTGGTCGTGATGAGTACCGTCCTCTTCGTCGTTGTTGTCCCAATTTTAATGTCAATTCTTCAATTTGTTTAAGGCCACAAAAAGGGTGGGCGCTAACTGGCGTCCACCCTTTTTGCGTTCACAATTTCCAGCATCGTGATTGCTAATGCAAGAAATTGTCATTTATTTATTCATCAATTCAGCCGCCTGTTTAAGAGCAGTCGGGATACCGGCCGCCTTCTTGCCACCGGCCTGGGCCAAGTTTGGCCGGCCGCCGCCGCCGCCGTTGATGGCTGGGGCAATGGCCTTGATGATGTTACCAGCTTTCAGACCTTTCTTGACACCATCGTCACTAACGGCAACCAGCATATTAGCTTTGTCGCCATTGGCTGTCGCCAATACTAGCACCTCAGATAGTTCCTTGTCCCGCCACTGGTCAGCGAGTTCACGGAGCTGACCCATGCCAGCGACCTTAACCTGGGCAGCGATGAGTGTCCCCTTCGCGGTCTGTTGAACGTCACCAAAGACATCACTAGCCTGTTGGGCCGCAATCTTGGACTGAAGAGCAGCTACCTGCTTCTTGGTCTGCTTCAGCTGTTTACTCAGTTCGCTTACCTGGTGGGGAACGTCCTTTTGCTGGCTGACTTTCAAATCAGCCGCTACTTGGTCGAGCCAATCGACCCGATCCTGCATAAAGGCGAAGGCATCACTAGCCGTAACCGCTTCGATCCGGCGAATACCAGCACCAACCCCACCTTCAGAAACGATCTTAAACAGACCGAGTTCGTTAGTGTTCTTGACATGGTCGCCGCCACAGAATTCGGTGTTGAAGTCGCCAATTTTAACGACCCGCACCCGCTTGCCGTATTTGTCGGAGAAGAGAGCAATTGCCCCCATTTCCTTAGCGGAATCGATGTCGGTTTCAACCGTTTCCACCGGAATTTCCTTCCAAATCTGTTCATTGACCATCTTTTCAACAGCCTTCAGATCCTTGGCCGTGACTTGGCCAAAGTGGTTGAAATCAAAACGTAGGTAATGTTCTTCGACCAAGGAACCAGCCTGCTGGGTGTGACCGCCCAGGACGTTCCGCAGGGCTTGATCGAGCAGGTGAGTAGCAGTATGGTTCTTTTCAATCTTCAAGTGCCGCTCCCGATCTACTACTAGCTTGTAACGGGATCCCAGCTTGATTGGCATCGTCAGTTGAATCCGGTGCAGGTTTTGCTGGTGCGGTGCGTGTTGCACGTCGACGACCCGACCGACCTTTTTACCATAGTTGTCAATAATGTCACCGGTATCGGCAACCTGGCCACCCATTTCGGCGTAGAACGGCGTCTTGTCAAAAATGACTTCAACGTCCGTCTTATCCTTTGGTTCGGCCTGATCGACGTGTTTGCCGTCTTGGACCAGACCAATCACTTTGGCGCCGTCAACCTGCAGGTCGGTATAGCCAACATACTTGCTGGCATCGGTGAATTCGGTCCAAACGTCTTCCTGAACCCCCATCCCGTTGTCCATATCGCGGGCTTGCCGAGCACGGTTTTGCTGTTCGGTCATAGCGGCACTGAAGCCTTCCTCATCAACGCTCAAGCCCTCATCATTTGCGTATTCACGGGTCAATTCAACCGGGAAGCCGTAGGTATCATAGAGCTTAAAGGCTGTCCGCCCGTCAATCTGCTTGTTGCCACTCTTCTTGGCATCAGCAATCACGGAGTTTAACAGATTCAAACCGCCGTTCAGGGTCGAACTGAAGCGGTCTTCTTCAGACTTAACAACTTTTTGGATGTAGTCAGCATTTTGCAAAACGTCTGGGTAATAATCTTCCATGATCTTCCCAACGGTCGGGACCATCTTGTAGAGGAATGGTTCGTCGATTCCCAGCTTCTTGCCGGCAACCACGGCCCGCCGCAAGAGACGCCGGATGACGTAACCACGGCCCATATTTGACGGCAAGGCTCCGTCACCGATCGCAAAGGTAATGGTCCGAATGTGGTCGGCAATGATCTTAAATTGGATGTCGTCGTCTTTGTTAGCAGCGTACTTCTTCGTGCTGAAACCTTCCGTCTGGTGGATCAGCGGCAAGAAAAGGTCGGTTTCAAAATTGGTTGGGGCATTTTCAAAGATGGAAACCACCCGTTCCAGCCCCATCCCAGTATCGATGTTCTTATGGGGCAGTGGTTCGTAAGTATCTTCTGGAGTATGGTTGAACTGACTGAATACGATGTTCCAGATTTCCAGATAACGCTGGTTTTCGCCACCAGGATAGTTTTCCGGGTCGTCTTCGGCCACGTTATTCATTTCTTGGCCCCGATCATAGTACATTTCCGTGTCCGGACCGGATGGACCTTGCCCGATGTCCCAGAAGTTATCCTTGTCGGGAACCAAATGATCTTCAGCAACCCCGACTTTCCGCCACAAATCGTAGGCGTCGGTGTCCTTTGGGTAGTAAGTGATATAAATCTTGGAAGGATCAAAGGCAAACCACTTGTCGCCAGTCAGCAATTCCCATGCCCAGGGGATGACTTCCTTCTTGAAGTAATCACCGACTGAGAAGTTCCCCAACATTTCAAACATCGTGTGGTGACGTGCGGTCTTACCGACGTTTTCAATGTCGTTAGTCCGAATACTCTTCTGCGAACTGGTCATCCGCGGGTTATCTGGAACCACCTTGCCGTCAAAGTACTTCTTCATTGTGGCAACTCCAGAGTTGATCCAGAGCAGAGTCGGGTCGTCGACCGGAACCAGTGATTGGCTCGGCATAATCTTGTGACCATGTTCCTTGAAGAATTCCAAGAACATGCTCCGCACCTGGGCGCTGTTAAGGTGTTTTAATTCCTTCATTGAATTCCATCCTTTCTTAAGCAAACAAAAAGCCACCGTTGCGGTGACGAGACGCCCATGACGCGGTACCACTCGTCTTGCAAACGATGACTAATCGTATACCTCTTAAATGTCCGAAACGGACCTGATTATCGTTGATCATCTGGGGAGCACTGGAGGTAATTCGTCGTTTTTTCCATCACCAAAACGTTTCTGCAAGTTCCTTACCAGCAGCATATCCCAAACAGAGAAAATTATATACGTCCTCTCTCTGAAAATCAATCCTGTTTTTTCATCCGAGCTGCTCGCTCAGCCCGGTGACGCCGTTGCCGCTGGCGCCGAGCATGCCGTTCCTCGTGTTGCTTAGCTTTACGCCACTTGTAGGCCCGGTCATCTTCAATTGCCTTACGAATCCGCTTCTTATAGCCGGGCTTGACCTTCTTCTTCATCTTTTTGACAAAGCCGATCATCGACGGATCAAGCTGGTCGTGCTTCTTGAGTCGTTTCTGGCGCCGGTTACGGTCGTGGGTGTCAACCACCCGCCCGTCCTTAATCGTCTTCGGGCTGAAGTGAATTCCCCGCTCTTCTAGTTGGTTAATCAACTCGTCCTCTGCCGGGGCGTACAAGGTGATCGCGGTTCCCTTCAAATTGGCCCGACCAGTCCGTCCGACCCGGTGGACAAAATATTCGAGATCAGACGGGATATCATCGTTGATCACCAGGGAAACACCCTCGATATCGATTCCCCGGGCCGCTAAGTCCGTTGCCACGATGTATTGGTATTCCAGCTTCTTAATCTCCCGCATCACTCGTTTACGTTGCCGGGGGGCCAAACCACCATGAACCAAGGCCACTTTCAAGCCCTGACTGTTCAAATAATCGGCCAGTTCAGTCGCCCGCTCACGCGTGTTTGCAAAGACCAGGGCTAGGTACGGTTCACCCATCGTCAGCAAGCGGTAGATCAACTGGTTTTTGTCACTCCCTTTCGTCGACAACAACCAGTTATCGACATTCGGGTTGATCACCGTAGCAACCGGAATTTCTTCCACCACCGGATTTTCCATGTACTTCTTCAAAAACGGCCGCAATTTCACCGGAATCGTCGCCGAAAAGACCATCATCTGCAAGTCATCAGGAAAGCGGCTGGCAATTTGGTCAACAGTCGTCAAAAAGCCCATGTCGAAGGTCATATCGGCCTCGTCAACGACGAAACGATGGGCAGTGTGAATATCCAAACCACCATGTTCAACCATGTCATTGACACGCCCCGGGGTCCCGATGACTAACTGGGGCTGCTGCTTAGCCAGTTGCTTTTCCTGCCGCTCCCGGTCAGTCCCGCCAACGTAATTATGAACGATAAAGGCATGGGGAGCAAAGTGATTAATCTGTTTGGCAGCAGCATAAATCTGGTAAGCCAGTTCCCGGCTCGGTGTGGTGATCACGGCTTGAACCTCGTGCAAGTCAGCCTGCAGCTGATCAAAGATTGGCAGTAAAAAAGCGTGGGTCTTCCCACTCCCGGTTGCTGACTGTCCGACAACACTCCTGCCAGCCTGAATAACCGGAATCACTTTCTCCTGCACCGGTGTCGGCTGTTTAAAACCCAGATCGGTGATTGCTTGGTTGACAAAGGGTTGAAAATGAAAATCTTGAAAACTATTTGCCATAACTATTCCTTTTCTTGCCACTGCTGGCATAACTGATCCAATTCCTGGATAATCTGCTTCATCTCAGCTTCATCGGCAGCCTTGGCTCCACTGGCCATCGGGTGACCGCCACCACGGTGATTCTTTGCTAAGCCGTTAATAGCTGGCCCTTTCGAGCGTAGCCGAACCCGATAATGACCATCATCTTGTTGCACAAAGATAACCCAGGCACTGACAACATCGATCTTGCCAGGCAACGGGACGACCGCTGAAGTTCCAGCCTCCGTCAAACCGAACTTTTTTAACACGTCAGCACTGAGAACCACGTAAGCGGCCTGGTGACTGGTCAATTTCAAATTTTGGTAAACAAAGGCCGACAACTTCGCTAGTGGCATCGTAATTACGTCTTCGCGACGACTGATCGCGCTGGCATCAGCACCAGCAGCCATCAGGGCCCCAGCGACTAGCATCGTCTTGGGCGTCGTTGCTGGGTAGAGGAAGCGACCGGTGTCCCCAACAATTCCGGCATAGAGCGCGTCGGCCGCCGTCTTTGGCAGCTTGAGCTGGCCCGCGAAGTGCTGATAAAAGGCGTAGATCATCTCTGAACAGCTAGCAGCCTGGTCATCAACCCAGACAACATCGCCAAAGGGATCATCATTAGGATGGTGATCAATTTTAACCAGCATTTCGCCCTGGTTGAAGCGCCGGTCATCAATGCGCGGACTGTTCGCCGTGTCGGTGACAATGACGAGGGCATTTTCATACAATCCGGAATCAATTTCGTCCATTTCACCAATCCAGTCAAAATCAGCAATGTCTTTGCCTACGACGAAAATTTCCTTATATGGGAAGGAAGCCCTTAAAATTTCGGCCAGACCCACTTGGGAACCGATTGCGTCCGGATCAGGCCGTTGGTGACGGTGGATGATGATCCGGTTATATTTGTTAATGGCTTTCATAATATCTTCTAAAACGGCCATGAGAACCCTCCTCAAAATTTGTTAACACTTAAGTATACCATCTTTAGCAATCGTTTAAAAAAGACCCTTAGCACTATAGCTAGGGGTCTGAATTTTGTGTCTATAAGAAACTACTTTTCACTTGCTTCAGCAGAATCAGCTGCCTGTTCGCTAGCTGCTGATTCGGCACTGCTGCTGGCTTGGTCATCAGCGCTGTCAGTTTCACTGCTAGCAGCACTCTTTTCTGCCGGTTTCTTATCAGCAGCAGCCTGGCTCGTTTCCTGACTAGCTGGAACCACCCGCATGATGGCCCCGAGGTCAAACTTGAGGTAAATTCCTTCACAATCGAGCGTCACGGTATTGTTCTGCTTGTCCAGTTCGTAAACATCACCGTGCAAACGGCCGATCGTAATGACATGGTCCCCCTTCTTGAGGCTACTCATCATCGACTGGTGTTCACGCCGCTGCTTTTGCTGTGGCCGAATCATGAAGAAGTACATGAAAGCGATCATCAGCACGATCAAGATAATACTTGACATTGAAGAACTATTCAATCTCTATTCATCCTTTCACATCGCTTAAAAATATTAACACTCCACATTATACAAGAAAATGCTTGCTTCTGCACCAATCATCCCCAGATCAGCTTAGAAATTAGCATTAATTTGGCTTAAGCGTTGCTGCAGCCGTCGCAAATCTGCGTCAGGGCTGGCGAGTAAAATATCAACCCCACTATTGATGGCCACGGACAAAAGTTCTTCGTCACCAACCCGTTCCAACAAGCGTGGCGCCTCCGCCGGCAATCGCGGCACCACTTCTTGAATGAGTCGCGAAGCCTCCGGCAAAGCAACGTCCCTGGTCAAGCCACCGATCACATAACCAGCAAAACCCAGCTGTGTCACGAAGTCAATGCTGATCTGCCGCAATTCTTTCAGGCCCCCGCCTTCAATGACGCCAAACAATGCCACGTTCTGCCGGTCATGAGCCTGAGCGGCCCGTTTCATCCAACGGTTATTCTGTTCCGTGTGTTTTTTTAGGTGATCATAGGATGAGTAGTAAGGCGGACAGTCACTGAGAGCAATCGCGATATCAGCTCCACTCACCGCAGCCTCTCGCACGCTCACTTCCGGTGACAAAAAGGCCTCCTTTTCATCACCGACATAGTGGATTCCCTTTTGGTCCAGCTTAAAAGCATGGCCATTGTTAAAAACATCCGAACTGCCGCTAGCAACGATGAGGCTGCCCGGCCAGTGGAGCAAGCCGGGAAGACCCCCAGCTCGTTTGAGCTCATGCTCGTGGTGAGCAAGCTTGACCCTCAGACCACTCGTCCAAGCCATCCCCTGATCAGAATCAGCGCTAAGTGGTTTCACGAGCAAGGGCGTGCGATAAGTGCCATGAGGGGTAATGAGTACTCCCCGCCGCGCCCGAGTACGGTTAGATGTTTGGTTGATAGTAAACGAGATCTGTCCCTGATTCATGCTCTCTTCCTCCGTTAATGCTGACTCGGAAATTCAATTCCCAGGTGGGCGTACCCGGCTGGTGTTACCTTACGGCCACGTGGCGTCCGACTGAGGTAGCCAATCTGCAAGAGATATGGTTCGTACATTTCTTCAATCGTGTTCGTCTCTTCACCAATGTTGGCCGCAATCGTTTTGAGCCCGACCGGACCGCCATTGTAATAATCAATCATCGTCTGCAAGAGCTTCCGGTCGACGTCGTCTAAGCCTTGGTCATCAACTTGCAACAGCTCCAGGGCCTGGCTGACACTGGTCTGATCAATCGTGTCTTTGCCAGCCACCTGGGCGAAGTCGCGAACCCGCTTCAGCAAGCGGTTGGCAATTCGCGGCGTTCCCCGCGACCGACGAGCCAGCTCGTGGGCCCCTTCCTGGCTAATCGCGGTTTTAAAAATTTTGGCGGAACGAAAGATGATCTGCTCCAGTTCGCTGGTCTGGTAGTAATTCATGTGGGCAACGATACCAAAACGGTCCCGCAACGGTGCCGAAAGCATCCCGGCCCGTGTCGTCGCCCCGATCAAGGTAAACGGCGGCAACGGAAAATGGACGGGGTGCGCTGTCGGGCCCTCGCCGACCACAATATCAATGTAAAAATCTTCCATCGCCGAATATAACATTTCCTCAACTGGCTTTGGCAAACGATGAATTTCATCGATGAAGAGAACGTCGCCTGGCTGCAACTCGTTGAGCAGTGCCACCAGGTCACCCGCCTTTTCAATGGCCGGTCCGCTTGTTGTTTTAATACCGACGTGCATTTCGTGAGCAATCACCATCGCCAGCGTCGTCTTGCCAAGCCCCGGCGGACCGTAAAGCAAAACGTGATCCAAGGCTTCTTCACGTTCCCGCGCTGCCTTGATATAAATCTGCAACTCGTGTTTAATCTTTTGCTGGCCGATATATTCGTTGAGTGTTTGGGGGCGGAGCTGAAGTTCAGCTTCCTCTTCCTGGTTGTTTTCGGCCTGTCCAGAAAGCAAGGCCCGCTGATCATCATCTACCATCAAAATCCCTCCTCACAGCTATTGACTGATCAATTTTAAACCGGCCCGCAGGTAATCGTCCGTCGTCTTGGCATCCGTTTGGGCCAAGCGTTTGGCCAGTTTCTTGACCTCCCGCTCCTTGTAGCCCAGTGCCTTTAAGGCGGCTAAGGCATCGGCGAGAGCCGGATTGTCTTCATCGACCGACTGGTCATTCAACCGCAGCAAAGGCCCCGTCGGCATCTTTTGCACTCGCTCGCGCAGGTCCAGGACGATCTGGCCGGCGGTCTTCTTGCCGATCCCCGGAAATTTAGTCAAGTAGGAAACGTCATTATTAGCAATTGCATCGACCAAGCCCTGATGATCAGGGTTGGCGAGAATTGCCAGAGCGCTCTTGGGGCCGATTCCCGACACGCCCAACAACTGCACAAACAGCTCCTTTTCATCACTGTCGGCAAAACCATAGAGCGAAATATCATCGTCGCGTACCGCTTGGTAAACAAAGACCTTCACGGTTTTGTGCAAGTCGACATGGTAACGGTACGGGTTCGCACAGAGGAGCCGGTAGCCCACGCCGTTGACGTCCACCACGATGTAGTTAGGCTGGACGATTGTTACCAGCCCGCTTAGGTATTCATACACTTTCTCTGCCGCCCTTCTTTTGATCTTCAATATTTTAACATGTCCTGAACTGACTTTTAAAAGTCATGATCATCGAATTCATCAGCAAATGGCTCGTGATGATCCTGAATCCGTTTGAACATCTTTTCAAGGTCCGTGTCCGTGAAGTGAATCGTCACTGGCCGCCCATGGGGACAATTGTAGGGATTCTCACAATGGCTCAGGTTAACCAGGAGAGCTTCCGCTTGACGCCGGTCCAAGTGGTGGTTGGCCTTGATAGCCCGCTTGCAGCTCATCATCGCGGCCGTCTTGAGTCGAAATTGTCCGACTGTCAGCTTACCATCTTTTAGTACCCAGTCGATCATTTCCCGGGCGGTGTCTTCTTCCTGCCCTTCAATAAACCAAGTCGGGTGCGATGCTAACATGAAACTGTTTTGGCCAAATTGTTGCAGATCCAACCCCACCTGCCGCAAAACATCAAGATGGTCAATGATCTTGAGTGCGTCAGCTGTCGAGTAGGTCAAAACGAGCGGCGTCAGAAATTGCTGCTGATCAGGACTGACCTGGCTCAATTCACGACGGAATTTTTCAAAATTAATCCGCTCCTGAGCGGCATGCTGGTCGATAATGTAGAGTCCGTCTGAGGCTTGGGCCAGCAAAAAAGTCCCCTGCAACTGTCCCAGATAGACCAGTTGAGGAAAACGCTGGTGAGCACTATCGCCACGGTCGTCGATCGCCAACTCCTGCTGCTCAGCTTTTGGCTGGGACTGATCGTCAGCCGGTTGAGTTGTCTTAGTAAGTTCGTCATCAAAGGGCCCGGTCGCAACTGCTTCTTGATAGTGCTGGTCAAAAGCGGCCATTTGAGGGCTGTGCAGCTCGGCTTTTTTGTGGACCACCACCGGCTCCTTGACAAAACTGTCGCCAGCGTCAGCCGCGGCAGGGTTGCTAGCAGTCCCCGCCTCTTCCTCGTTGGGTTGAATTGGCCGAAAAACCTGTGCCGATGATTGTTCTGGAGCACTGACCCCCGTCGGGTAGCGAACTGCCTGAGAATGTCCTGGCTGAATATCAAGCGGGGTTTCATTGACTCGCTGATGTTCATGGATCTGAATTGCCCGGTCACCTACGTCGGGAATTAAGTTTGCGTCAGCGATCGCTTGATCGACCGCTTGGCTCACTAACTTCGTCAACTGCTCCTCCTTACTGAGCCGGACTTCCCGCTTGGCAGGGTGCACGTTGACGTCGACCAACAGGGGATCCAAATGAACGTCAATGACAGCAATCGGGTAACGTCCCACCATCAACTTCGACCGATAGCCGGCAATCACCGCCTTAGTTAAGGCGTAATTGCGAACATAGCGGTGGTTAATGGTCAGGGTGATATATTGTCGTGAAGCCCGGTTTAGCGCCGGCAGGGAGGTATAGCCGCTGATCTTAAAATCGGCATCCTGACCATGGATAGCAAGCATCTGCCGTCCCGCCTTCACTCCGTAGATCGCCGCAATCACTTGTTGAAGATTGCCATTACCCGCCGAACGAAAGAGCTCCCGCTGGTTATGGCTAAAGCTGATCGCGACTCCGGGATTGGCCAGCGCCAGGCGGTTGATAATGTCGACCATCCGACTGAGCTCCGTGTGGGGCGATTTGATGTATTTCAAGCGCGCCGGCGTGTTGTAAAACAGCTGTCGGACCAGGATATCAGTCCCCCGACGGGCACTCGCCGGCTGCTCGCTGAGTTCCTGGCCTCCTTTGATGTGGTAGGCCGTCCCGGCGGCTCCCTCTACCGCCGTCGTCATCGTCACATCAGCGACAGACGCAATACTAGGCAGCGCCTCACCACGAAAACCCATCGTCTGCACGTTGAAAAGGTCACGCTCGCTAGCAATCTTGCTAGTGGCGTGGCGTTGAAAAGCCAGGGGGACGTCATCATGGGCGATACCTGACCCGTTATCGATCACCCGAATACTGGTCATCCCGGCATCCTGGGCCAAAACGTCAATCCGCGTACTTCCCGCATCGAGCGAGTTTTCCACCAATTCCTTGACGATCGAAGCCGGGCGCTCGATCACTTCACCAGCAGCGATTTGGTCGGCTAAAACGGCATCCAATTGATGAATTTTACCCATGCTCTTCACCTCACTTTAACGCTTGTTGCCACTTGTAGATCTGATTCATAACTTCCATCGGGGTCATCGACATCAAGTCTAGCTTGTGCAGCTGCTGAATGATCTTCTTTTCTTTGCTGTCAGTCTTCTTTGCCGGAGCCGGCTGGAATAATTCTAGCTGGCCGTCCGAATCTGCAGCCAGGGTGGAAGCCGATTTAACGGCTGCCTGATGTTTTGTTGCTTGCGACTCTGCAGACTGCGAAGCTGACGACACCGCTGGGACGGTCTCAGCTTGACCACTGGTGCCAACGTGTGCGGCATCCTCGTCGCCACGTTTTTCTAGTCCTTGCAGGATTACCCCAGCCCGCTTCAGCAGGCTCTGCGGCATCCCGGCCAGTTTCGCAACGTGAATCCCATAAGACTTATCAGCTGGACCAGCTTCAATTTTGTGAAGAAAAACCAGTTCGCCGTTTTCTTCGGTCGCGCCAACATGGATATTTTTCAATCGTCTTAGACTTTGGTCAAGGGTTGTCAGCTCGTGGTAGTGGGTTGAAAAAAGCGTCTTGGCGCGAACACGGTTGTGGACGTACTCAATAATTGCTTGGGCCAACGCCATCCCGTCGTAGGTCGCAGTGCCCCGTCCAATTTCGTCGAAGAGGATCAGGCTATTCGGTGTCGCGTGTTGCAAAGCGTTGTTTGCTTCCATCATCTCAACCATGAAGGTACTTTCACCCGAAATCAAGTCATCAGCAGCACCGATTCGCGTAAAGACCTGGTCGAAGATCGGCAATACAGCTTTTTTGGCGGGAACAAAGCAGCCCATCTGGGCCATCACTGCTGTTAGGGCCAGTTGCCGCATATAAGTGCTTTTCCCGGACATGTTCGGTCCGGTGATCAAGAGAATATCGGTTTGCGGATCCATCATCACATCATTGGGCACGTATTCCTGGTGACCCATGAATTTTTCAACAACCGGGTGCCGCCCGTCTTTGATCGCCAAGTTGTGATTCTTGGAAAAGGTTGGGCGCACAAAATGATATTCTTCGCTGACCACCGCAAAACTTTGCAAGACGTCCAGCTCGGACAATGCCCGAGCGAGTTTTTGCAAGCGTTGAATAGCCTGCTTGATTTGGCTACGTACCTGAACAAAAAGATCATACTCGAGAGCAACTGATTTTTCTTCAGCACCAAGGATAAGGGATTCCTTCTCCTTCAGTTCTGGCGTGGCAAAACGTTCCGCATTCACCAGAGTTTGCTTGCGCTCGTAGCGATCTTCCGGAATTTTGCTAAGGTTAGCTTTCGTGACTTCAATATAGTAGCCAAAAACATGGTTGTAGCCAATTTTCAGATTATTGATGCCCGTTGCCTGCCGCTCTTTCTCTTGCAGGGCAGCAATCCATTCCTTGCCGTTGTTCATCGCATCGCGGTACTTGTCAAGCTGGTCATTAAACCCGGCCTTGATCACCCCACCTTCGGTAACGGAAATCGGCGGCTCCTCGGTAATCGCATTGTCGATCAGATTAGTGATGTCAGTCAGTGGGTCCAACTGCTCGTTAAGTTCGGCAAATACTGGTGAGTCCAGCGTTTCCAGGACGTACTTGATTTTCGGAACCTGCTCCAGGGAAGTCTTTAGCTGAATCAGATCACGGCCGTTGACGTTTCCGTAAGCCACCCGACCAGCTAAGCGTTCCAGGTCATAAACCTTAGTCAGTTCCTCCTGAATGTTATTACGTTCAAAATAGTGATCGAGCAGAACCGCGACCTTATCTAGGCGCTCATTGATCTGGCCTTCGTTGATCAGCGGCCGGTCTAGCCACTGTTTTAAAAGACGGCTTCCCATCGCGGTTTTGGTTTCATCCAACAGCCACGCGAGGGTGCCCCGGCGCTTGCCGCTGCGCATGTTAGTCATCAACTCCAAATTGGTCTTGGAGTAGTGATCCAGTTTCATGTAAGAACTGACCTGGTAAGCCACCGCTTTTTGTAAGTGGTCCAGGGAACGTTTTTGCGTCGTCAGCAAATAAGAAACCAAGAGGGCGACGACATGCTGCAAATGCTCATCAGCCAAATCCTGGGTGAGATAGGCAATTTCGCTGGACTTGGAAAGACTGTTTTGGTGCGACAACAAAACATTGCGCTTTGTCAGAACCGTTCGCACAGAATCCGCTAATGAATCATCAGCAACCAGTTCCCGGCACTCCAGATTGATCAGTTCATTCATCACGGCGTCCTGTCCCTGGACCGTCGTCGTTTTGAGCTCACCTGTTGAAAGGTCAGTGTAAGCCAGATCAAACTCATCATCCCGCTGCACCAAGGCGGCAAGATAGTTGTTACTCCGCGCCGCATCCCCAGTCAAATCCATTTGCGTTCCAGGGGTGACCAGCCGTGTCACTGCCCGCTTTACCATTCCCTTGGCCTTACGAGGGTCTTCCATCTGCTCACAAATGGCAACTTTATACCCCTTATCAATCAAGGTGTCGATATAAGACTCAACAGCATGGTGGGGCACCCCACACATCGGTACCGGATTAGCAGTCGCCTTGCTACGGTGGGTCAAGGTCAACTCTAATAGCTGCGAGCCTTTGATGGCATCATCGTTGAAAAGTTCATAAAAGTCGCCAATTCGGTAAAAAAGAAACGCGTCCGGATACTGGTCCTTGACATGCTGATATTGTTGCATCATTGGTGTTAGTTTTGCCACGTTTATACCCCGCTTGTTCTATTTGATCAAAAAACAGAGGTTGGAGAAAACACCGTTTTTTCCAACCTCCTGACTGCAGGCGTCGCGCTTACTTAGCGTAGTCGACGGCCCGCACCTCACGGATAACGGTCACTTTGATGTGACCAGGATATTCGAGTTCTTTTTCAATTTCGTTCTTTAAGTCGTGAGAAAGGGTCACTGCCTGCAGGTCTGAAACCTTCTTGGGCTTGACGATAACACGCACTTCGCGACCGGCTTGGATTGCGTAACTGTGGTCGACGCCGCGATGTCGGTTAGCAATTTCTTCGAGTTTTTTAAGTCGTTGAATATACTGCTCAAGTGACTCGGAGCGAGCCCCCGGCCGAGCGCCGGAAATAGCGTCAGCTACCTGAACGAGGACGGCAATCACCGATTTAGCTGGCTCGTCGCCATGGTGAGAAGCGATCGTGTTAATGACAACAGGATTCTCTTTGAACTTCCGCGTCAACTCAACCCCCAGTTCAACGTGGGAGCCGTCAACTTCGTGGTCGATTGCCTTGCCAATATCATGCAGCAGGCCGGCCCGCTTGGCCAGATTAACGTCTTCACCAAGTTCGGCAGCCATAATACCGGCAAGTTTGGCCACTTCAATCGAGTGCTGCAGGACGTTTTGGCCATAGCTGGTCCGATACTTCATCCGCCCAACCGTCTTGATCAAATCCGGTGCCATCGAGTGGATACCAAGATCAAAAATCGTTTGTTCACCGACTTCACGCAGTTTAGCGTCCATATCCTTGCGGGCTTTTTCGACCGCTTCTTCAATGCGAGCCGGATGAATCCGGCCGTCCTGAATCAGTTTCTCCAGGGCCATCTTGGCAATTTCTCGCCGGACCGGATCAAAGCCGCTGAGGACTACCGCCTGCGGAGTATCATCAATAATCAGATCGATCCCGGTGAGTGTCTCCAAGGTTCGAATATTTCGCCCTTCACGCCCGATGATCCGACCTTTCATGTCGTCATTAGGCAGGTTGACAACCGATACAGTTGCTTCGGAAACTACATCGGCTGCTGACCGCTGGATGGCGGAGACAATTAAGTTCTTAGCCTTGCGGTCCGCCGTCAGCTCAGCTTCTTGTTCACTGTCGCGAATCATCACGGCCCGTTCCTGGGCCAACTGGTTCTTGACTTGGTTGACAACCATTTCCTTGGCTTGATCCTGACTCAACTGGGCAACCTTCTCCAAATCGCTCTGCCGCTGAGCGACTAATTCTTTAACGTGCTGCCGGTCCTTGCGCAGCTGGTCATCACGCTGATCCAGCTTATGTTCGCGTTCAGTTGCAGCATTTTCACGATTTTCCAGGGAATTATCCTTGCGATCCAGAGCGGTTTCACGTTGAAGCAGGCGTTCTTCTTGCTTTTGCACTTCATTCTGTCTGCTCTCCAACTCTTTTTCCACTTTTTCCCGGTAGCGGTGGGCATTATCCTTTGCTTCCACTCTTGCTTCCCGTTTCGTGGTTTCCGCTTCTTTTTTCGCGCTGGCAATGATCCCCTCGGCGCTATTTTGAGCTGCTGCTAAGCGCTGGTTGATCAGCGTGGAAGCGATAAAGTAGCCAGCCACGGCCCCGATCAACAGTGCAATAACGGCAACTAAAATGCCGAAAGAAGTCATTTTGACACCTCCGATATAACATATCTTTTCATCTTAGTTGATAATTGCTAGTTACTGTGGGCAAAAAGCCACACCTTTTTATTTTATCCTCCCCAACAGGTGGTGTCAATTATTGCCGCTCTAACGAGAAAGAGCGTCATGCCCGCTTCTTAGGCATCACGCTCAAATGGCATTAGTTGTTTTTGCTGGCCTCTTCGAGGGTTTCTTGCTTAGGATCCTTTTCCTTCTTGGCGTCACTTTCGGCGGCGATGGTCGGATCTGGCTTCATCCCGTAAGCAACCCGCACCTTATTCATCAACTCATTAAAGCTCTCTGGGTGCTGGTCAAACCATTTCTTAGCGTTCTCCCGACCCTGGCCAATCCGTTCCTTGCCATAGGAGTACCAGGCACCTGACTTCTTGACAAAGTCTTTGTCAACCGCCATATCGAGAAGTTCACCCGTCTTGGAAATCCCTTGACCGTACATAATATCTACTTCAGCCCGCTTGAAAGGCGGCGCTACCTTATTTTTGACGATCTTAATCTTCGCACGGTTACCAATGACATTGGTGCCTTCCTTCAGCTGTTCACCACGCCGAACCTCCATTCGAATCGTCGAATAGAACTTGAGGGCCCGACCACCAGGGGTCGTCTCGGGATTGCCGAACATCACCCCAACTTTTTCCCGAATCTGGTTGATAAAGATGGCAATCGTCTTCGTCTTATTGATCTCACCAGATAACTTCCGCAGAGCCTGCGACATCAACCGTGCTTGCAAACCGACGTGGGTGTCACCCATTTCTCCTTCAATTTCGGCTTGGGGAACCAGAGCCGCAACGGAGTCAATGACGACGATGTCAACAGCCCCACTAGCAATTAAGGCGTCGGCAATTTCCAATCCTTCTTCACCGGTGTCAGGCTGGGAGAGCAGCAAATCATTGACATTTACCCCCAGTGCTTGGGCATACTGGGGATCCAGGGCGTTTTCAGCATCGATATAAGCTGCCGTCCCGCCCTGACGTTGCACTTCAGCCACTGCATGCAGGGCCACCGTGGTCTTCCCAGAACTTTCGGGACCGTAGATTTCGATAATCCGGCCACGAGGGTAACCTCCTACCCCTAATGCTTCATCGATCGCTAAGGAACCGCTCGAGACGCTCGCAATCTGCGTGTCAGCAGAATCTCCCATCCGCATAATTGAGCCTTTACCAAAATTTTTCTCAATCTTGCGTAAGGCCGCATCAAGAGCCGCTTTTCGTTGATCAGCCAATTCGCTTCCTCCTAACGTTTTTTATCTCTGCTAATTATGATATCTGTTTCATCTGATTTTGTCAAACAAATGTTCGCTTCTATTTCAATGCTTGATAGACCATCATAAGAGCACTCTGCGCAGCTTGTTCACGGACACTTTGCCGCCCGTTATGTGCTTGCAGATGGAGCAACTTGGTTTGAGTTGGCCAGCCCTTGATGGCTAAGCCTAGCCAAACGGTGCCCGCCGGCTGATCCTCCAGGGCTTCTGGGCCGGCTACTCCGGTCAGTCCGACCCCGATATCAGAATCAACCTGTTTCTGACAACCTTCCGCCATCGCCTGGGCAGTTTCGGCACTGACCACTCCGTGCTGGGTAACCACCGACGAAGGCACACCCACCATCTTTTCCTTCTGCTCGGCTGCGTAGGTAACAAAACCCCCGTCAAAGACCGTTGAGGCACCCGGAATCGAGCAAAGCGTACTCTGGAACATTCCGGCCGTCAAACTTTCGGCCGCCGTGATATGCAAATGACGCTGCTCCAGCAAATCAACAACGACGCCCGCCAAGCTAATATCATCACCTGCCCCGAAAAAGGCTTCAGGTTCTAGTCGAGCAATCGCTTCTTGCAAACCATCGAGCTGCTGCTTGGCCGTTGCTTGGTCCACGTTGTGAATCGTCAGGCGAACCTGAATCTCCAGTGGTTGAACATAAGAGGTAACGACTACTTGCGGCCACTTTGGTGTAATGGTTGCCAAATCGTCCATCAATGGTGATTCTGGACGGCCGAAGAAGTGAAGGGTCCGGCTAAAGATAGCCTTGCCCGTCCCAAAGTGCTGCTGCAGCCGTGGCATTAGCTCCTGGGTTACCATCGCCTTAAATTCGCGTGGCGGTCCTGGCAAGACGACGACTACTCCCTGCTTGCCTTCATACCAGGCACCGAGGGCTAGGCCTACTGGATTAGGCAGCCACTGCCCACCCTTTAAGTACATCGCCTGCCGTACATTTTCTGCTGGCACCTCAGCAAACCGCGGCTTTAATGACTGCTTAATCTGTTGCCAGTGATCATCATTGACAGTCAAGCTGGTACCGAGGGCGTTAGCGACCGCCGCCATCGTAGTGTCATCGGCTGTGGGGCCTAAGCCCCCGCAAACAAAAACGAGGTCGCTGCGTCCTAACGCGTGGCGCGTTGCCGCCACAATCCGGGACGGCTCATCATCAGTCGTCGTCTGCCAAGGGATTTCGATGCCGACCCGACTCAACTGGTCAGCCAAAAACTGCGCATTGGTGTTAGTAATCTGACCGAGAGCAATCTCGGTTCCGATCGTCACAATTTCTGCATCCACAACTCATCACTCCCTATTAATAGCTACGTCACTTCGTTCATATTTTACCGCATTTTGGCGTCAAAAGGATAAAGACCCCCAGCCTCCGAAAAGGAAATGCTGAGAGTCTTAACGATCCACTTAGCTAGCTAATCATATTTTATTTGAAACCATCTTTGAAAACATCGCGCCCCTGGTAGAAGTAGTCGACCCCAGAGTAAATAGTAAAGAACAGGCAAATGTACAACATGATCTCGCCAAACGGCACATGAATCAACGTAAAGAAAACATTATGCAGCAATAAGAAAATAATCGCAATAAACTGCGTCGTCGTCTTAATCTTGCCCGGCATCTTGGCTGCCAGGACAATCCCGCTCTGCTCAACCAGCAATAAGCGCAGGCCGGTTACCGCCAGTTCGCGCCAAAGAATGATAGCCGTGACCCAGGCCGGTACCGTCCCGATTCCCGTTAAGACCACGAAGGCCGTCATTACAAGAATTTTGTCCGCCAGTGGATCCGCAAACTTGCCGAAGTTGGTAACCAGGTGGTTCTTGCGGGCAATCCGGCCGTCCAGGTTATCGGTGAGTGTGGCAATGATAAAAAGAATCGTCGCCCATAATTCAGTTGCTGGGATCGTCGCGCCGCCAAAACTCACGCTGCCCCAGATCCCCATCGGTAGCACCATCAGGATCAGGAAAAACGGGATGATAATCAGACGCATCACCGTCAATTTATTAGGTAAATTCAATGTATTTTCCCCCTCTAAAAGTTATCGCAATTGGCCCAGCATTACTGGTTGCTACTGGTTGCCGTTGAAGTCCCCCGATTGGTTGTGGTTGTCGTTTGCTGGCGATTTGCCGGGGCACTCGTTGTTTGCGACTGGTTATTCGTCGTACCGGTCGACCGCGTATTAGTTGTACCAGTCGTGGTTGTCCGTGAAGTACTACCACTGTTGTTATTAGTCGTTGAACTGCTATTGTACCGACTGGAGCTTGTCGTCGAGCTGCTGGAGCTGGATGAAGAGCTAGTATTGCCAAAGTGAATCGTGATCGTCCGCGTCTGTGGGTAACGATTGTTGGCCGTGAAGTCGATGGTCTTGCCACCGATCTTGACCTTAGTATTAGCTGGCGTCCCGATGCGGATGACAACCGTGTTGGCATTCTTCGCCACTGTTACGTTTTCCTTGCCATTAGCAACCATCATCCGGTTCAACCGGGTTGTGTTGTCGACCATTACGGAGTTAGCGGATTGGCCGCTGGTCGTCAGGACCAACTGGGCACTCTTCTTCAGCGACTTGGCATTGTAGGTAACACTCGTCGAATTGCGGGAAGCTTCCGTCAGCTTAACGGCACTCGTTGTCTTGGTTGGTTTCTTCTTGCTGGAAGATGATGATTGCTTTTCCTTCTTGCTCGATTCACCCGAAACCGAAACCGAACTTCGATCGATCCTGGTCGAGTTTTCCCGGTGACGCACAATTGCCGTCACCCAAATTACAGCAAGGATCAAGACGACAATCACAGCGATTACAATCGTCGGTAGGTATTTGCGCCGGGCCGCTTCCATCTGTTCAGCTGCCTTATGGTGACTGGTTCGCGTTTCGACCGCCTGGGTGATGTGCTCGGAATATTCATGAGTCTTGGTTTGCGGCAATTCATCATCGTACTGCTTTAACAAGTCATCGCCGTCAAGGCCCACCGTATTGGCATATTGTTTGACGAAGGCCCGAACATAAAAATCGCCCGGCAGCTGGTCAAATTTATCGTCTTCGATGGCGATTAAATAACGCTTCTGAATCTTGGTAATCTGTTGTAAAGCATCTAGGGTGTAGCCTTTAGCTTCACGAGCAGCCCGCAGTTTTTGGCCAACATCACTGCGGTGCTCTTTGTTAGAACTTGGTTGTTCGTTTTCACTCATATTATCGATTCCTCGTTTTTTTAATTTTCTGACTAACCTCAATTAGTATAGCATAAAGCCTTTTGGGCAAATGATAAGAAAGTTCTTAATTCTTAGGCAAAACTTGGTAATTAGTCAGCCGCGCTGGTTTGATCAGCAAGTCAACCACCCGTTGCAGGTCTTTCAGCTCAATCGTCTTCAAAGCAGCAATTTCATCGGTCAATAATGCATTGTCATAGAGCCTACCGGCAAAGCGCTCGGCCACTGTTTCGGGAGAATCAAGCATTCCCACCAAACGACCAATCCAGGCCCGCTTAATCGTAGTAAAGAATTGCTGCGAACGGTCCAATTCGGCATCGGCCCGGTTCAAAATATCCTCGACCTGATTAATAAACGCGTCGCCCTGCTCGGTTGCTGTTGAAAAGCCGGCAAAGTGAAAGCCCCGCTGCATTTCTAATTGATAGCCGAAAGTATCATCGATAATTCCGGCATTATATAGTTTCAGGAAGTTCGCCGAATTTTCGTCAAACAGCAAGGCGAGCAAGAGATCCGCGCTCAAGCGGTACTTCAGCCGCTCGCGACCGCTCGTGAAGTGCTGAATTCCCCGAAGACCAACCATGACTTGCGGCCGGGTAACGGGCATTGTAACGTGCCCACTTCTAATCACATCGCGAGCTGTGGGGTCAGCTGGCGTAAATGAACGTGGCCGCTGATAATGCGCCCTAAACTGCTTTTTAGCCTGATTATCCACAATCCACGCCATCGTCTCTTGTGGATCCAGCTTGCCGACCACCAGGAGACTCATGTTGGCCGGATGATAAAAGTTGTCGTAGAGCTGGTACAGGTCGTCAGCAGTAATTTTTTGAATGGAGTTCACCGTCCCGGCAATGTCGTTTCGCATCGGGTCGTGCGGGTAGAGATTGGCCATCATCCCCATGTAGAGGCGCTCGGCTGGCTGGTCCTGGTACATCTGAATTTCTGAGGCGATAATGCCGCGCTCCTTATCGACCAATTCCGGGGTAAAGTAAGGCTCCTGCACAAAATCGAGCAGAATATCCAGACATTGGTGCAGCTTGCCCGCCGTCGAAAACAAGTAAGACGTCCGGGTAAAGTCCGTAAAAGCATTGGAATCCGCACCAAGCTTGCCGAAGAGGTCAAAGGCGTCATGGTCCTTTTTTTCAAAGAGTTTGTGTTCCAAGTAATGGGCTACCCCCGCCGGCAAGTGGACGTGCTGCCCATCTGCCAAGCAAAAATCATTATCGATGGAACCGACGTCGGCACTCATGATCGCGTAGGTTTTGTGATAACCGGCCATTGGCAAGAGCTCGACTCGCAGGCCGTTATCCAAAACCTGACTATAACGACTGATCTTTAGTTGTTCATCCACTTGCTTATTCATTCTGTTCACCGCCCAGAAAATATACTGCCTGGAGGCGCAGCAGCCTTGCTGCCTCAATAACCTCTTGTCTTGTCACTGCCTCAACTGCCGCCGGAACATCAATCAATTCCCGGTGACGGCTCATCTCGTTGACCAGGCGATGCTCAATAATATTGAGTGGTGAGTCCAGACCGATCTGATAATCATTGACTAAGGCGGCTTTGACTTCCGCCAATTGTTCATCCGTAAATCGACCTTCTTGAAGTTCAACAACCTGCTGTTTGATCAAGTCGCGCACCCGCGAATAATTTTTCGTCTGAATCCCCGTTTCAACGACAAGGTGACCACCAAAAGCCCGCACCTGACTATCAGCATAATAGGCAAGCCCTGCTTTTTCGCGAACGTTTAAAAAGAGTTTGGAATATGGTGATCCTCCCAGTAGTCCGTTCATCACCAAAGCCGCGTAATAACCTTCGTCGCGGTAATAGACGGGCAGCGAAAAAGCCGCATCGAGCTTGGCTTGACTGAGCCGCTGATGTTCTTTGCGTACTCGCAAGTGGTGGTGAAAGGGCTGATGATAGTCGGCAATGGTCGAAAGTTGTTGGCGCGCAGCTAGGGGCCAGCTCTGCAAACTCCGCTCAACCGTTGCCGTGTCGACATTGCCCAGTACAAAGATATCTACCTGATCCGAAGCCAGCATTTGCCGGTAGGCAGTCACCAGGTCCGCCGGTCTAATCTTATCCAGCAGTTCCAGTTCCCCATAGCTCGGGTGCCACATAACGCTATCTAAATCATAAAATTGCTTCTCAACCTGTTGATAGGCGTAAAATTGCTTATCATCGGTCACCGAACGAAGAATCCCCGCCAAGTTAGCACGTTGCACTTTGATGGTAGTGGGATCAAAACCGTCGTCATCTTTCAGCGGGTGAAACAATATTTCGGCGAGCAAGTCCATCACCTGGACAAACAGTGCTTCGCCCGCCTGCTGATCATTGATCATCTGTGCACGCAATCGAAAATTATGCAACTGCCCTACCCGTGCCACGTTGGCACTAAGGAAGGTTCCGTAGAGGTCATCCAACTTCCGGGCTAGTAAAGTTTGACTCGGGTACTTTTGGCAACTACTTTCTAAAATATTGGCCAATAAATGGCGAACAGTTGGGTTTGTCGCCGTTTGGGGAGTGGCAAAATTGACGACGACCGTTGTTAAACGAAATTGATCCGTCGGAATAATATGGAGATTCACCCCCTGGCGAATTGTCAAATCCATTTACTCGTTCCTCCTTTTGTTGCAATCACTAAACAGAAAGGAAGCTGAGAAAAAACGTTTCTCTCAGCCTCCTGTGAAATTTTAAATGTGTCATGTCACTTGCTGTCAGAATTAACGGCGTCCACTCAATGACCAGCGGAAAAGCCGCCCGATCGGCCAGTACAAAACAACGAAGTAGATCAAATTCAAAGCTAAAGTCGGGGCCAGGTTATATACCAAAAAGTCACCAAAATCGACATGAATAATGCCAATGGCGCTATAAGCAAAATAGTTGAGGGCTTCAAAGACCGTCAGATCAATGAAGAAAATTAAAATCATGCTTAGAAAGGTCCGATCCAACAGTTTGCCCAGCGACCGGGTCATCATGATCACCGCTGGATATAAAAACATAAACAGCCCTAAAATGCCGGCGTAATAGACGTCCGCAAGGATACCAACGATCACCGCTGCCCCCATCAAAGGTACATCAATATCTTCTTTGAAAAAGTAAGTGAAAACCAGCCAGAGCATTACCAACTGACTCGACATGGCATAGGGATACTTGAAAAACAGATCAGCACAAAGCTTAGACAGACTCCCGTCTAGAAAAAAGGCTGCTAGGAGACCAAGCGGAAAAACATATCTTAAACGCGAAAGACGATACATTAGTCACTACTCCTCTGAATCGAGCTCGGCAACCGTGACGATATTGATTTCATTAAAGTTGGTTGCCGGGGTAATATAAATCTTCTGGGCTAAGCCATAATCATCCTTGCCGACCCGGGCAACCCGACCGACATAGAGGCCCTTCGGGGTGATCCCGCCCATGCCGGACGTGACAACTTTTTCACCCTTCGAAATCTTGGCTTTGGAACTCACCTGGCCTACTTCCAGTAAATTGGTTGAGGAATTATAGCCGGTGATCACCCCATTGACACTCTTACCTGAAGCACCATCAATATGGATCGCAAAACGGTTAGCCGATTCCCCAGTGTCACTCAGCAGTTCCACCTTCGAATTGGTTTTGTTCACTTCGCTGACCCGACCGACCAAACCGGAACCAGACAAGACCGGCATGTTCTTCTTAACGCCGCTTGTCTGTCCCTTATTAATGATCAGTTGCTGCTGCCAAGTTGAAGGTGTCCGGCTCAGTACTGATGCCGTCACGGTCGAATAATCCGTCAGCGAGTGATTGAGTTTTAATTCCTGCTTTAACTGCCGATTTTCTTTGGCTAAGGTTTGGTCACGGACCTGGGTTTGGGCCAATTGCGAAACCTGCTGCTTCAATTCCCGGTTTTCCTGGTAAGTATTCATCAGCTCCGAAACTGAATCCATCCCATGCTGTAAACCGTTGGCCGGGTAGGCAACCACCCCGTCAGCGAAGCCCACCACATCATTGCCAAATTGTTGAATCAAAGGTGGGGTGTTCCGGCGATTACGCAAAGCCACCGAACCAGCCATTAATCCGAAACACACAACCAGGATGACAACGAGGATCACTAGCCGGCGGTTCGAGATAAATCTATGCATTAATATCCTCCATTTGAATAACAAGGAACGGGGCCGGCAAAACGTCTTGGTTTTGCAGACAGCCCCGCTCAACGGTGGCGCAATCCACCATTAATTACTTTTTCTTCATTACGTCAATGCTCTTCAGTGACTCACCAGTCCCGATCGCAACACAGTCCAATGGGTCCTTGGCAATAAACACTGGAACTTTCGTTGCATCAGCGATAACGGTTGGCAGATTCTTCAGTAATGCTCCGCCACCAGTCAGCACGATCCCATGATCAATCACGTCCGCCGCAATTTCAGGTGACGTGTCCTCTAAAGTACCCTTGATCGCGGTGATGATGTCATTAACTACGTCTTGAAGAGCCGTTGAAACGTCAACCGCCGAAACTTCGATCGTCTTCGGCAAGCCCGTAACCAGGTCGCGACCGCGAATTTCCGTCGTCCCCATTTCAGCAGCATCCTTTGGGGAAGCAGAACCGATATCCCACTTGAGCTTTTCCGCCGTCCGTTCACCGATCAAGAGGTTCTTTTGGTTGCGAACAAAGGCAACAATCGCATCGTTCATCTTGTCACCAGCCATCCGAATCGAACGGCTTGAAACAATTCCGCCTAAAGAGATCGTGGCAACGTCGGTCGTCCCGCCACCAATGTCAACAACCATACTCCCGGTCGGATCCATAACCGGTAAGCCAGCCCCAATTGCAGCTGCAAATGGTTCTTCGATAACGTACGCATCACGCGCGCCGGCTACCCGCGTGGCATCAATCACAGCCCGCTTTTCAACCTCAGTCACACCAGTTGGTACACAAACCATGACGTAGGGTTTGCTTGACCGCTTACCAAGCGCCTTGTTCATGTAATACTGAATCATAGCAACAGTCGTATCGTAATCGGCAATCACACCGTCCTTCATCGGCCGAATTGCGGCGATGCTTTCCGGTGTCCGTCCAATCATGTCCCGGGCCTCTGAACCCACGGCGATGATCGCATTAGTCTTGGTGTTACGAGCAACGACGGATGGTTCGCGAAGAACAATCCCTTTGCCTTCGATATAAACAATCGTATTGGCAGTGCCAAGATCAATACCAATATTAGTTGTTCCCATTCCTAGCAAAATTTTTCTTCCCTTCGTATTGAATCATTGATACTCACGTATGAAATGTTTTCACTATCGGCAACATTATACCATACGCGAGCAGCAGTTTAACAGTCACTACTATACAACAATTCAACGCCCTTCTGGAACTTTTTCTAGGCAGGCATAAGAAAAGTTTAAGATCCTTAGCAAATTTCCTCATCGACGGCCGATTCACGCCAACTATAATATTCCCCCCGCCCAATGATAAAGCAATCTAATAAGCACAGGCCCAGGAGGTCACACCCCCGATTGAGCCGGTTCATCATCCGCAAGTCTTCTTTTGACGGATTAATGTCACCGGTCGGGTGGTTGTGGACCATCACTACTCCCTTGGCGCCGGTTCGCAGAGCGTAATTAAAAATCCGGTCCGGATAGAGTTGACACTCGGCTAGACCACCCCGAAAGAGAACCCGTTTGCCGATTAATTCGTTATGGATGTCCGTCAGAGCAATAATCACTTCTTCAGCCTGACAAGCGGCCATCTCTTCGACCAGGTCATCCCCCAGCTGACTGCTTGAGTAGGCATGGCCGATCATTTGGTGGGGACAAGTCAACGCTACCTGTCCCAGACTGATTGCTGCCAATAATGGTCCCATTACTGCTTCATTTTCATCTAATAGGGCCGCTTCGTCTTCGGCACTCAAATTGCGCAGCTCAGCCGGCCCTGGACAACACGTCAGAAAGTGGTGCATCAGTTGCGACCCGTTAGCCACCCGGGCAAAGTATTCTTTAACTAACTGCCGGTAGCGGTGTTGGAAGTCCAACATGGTCGCATCATCTGGCAAAGTCAAGCAGCGTGTCCGCTTATGTTTCATTTTCAACATTATCATCCCTCCTATCCATTAAATACGGCAGAAGGTCCAAAAAGGCCGTAAATTAGTCGAAAAGATGACGGACATCTGAAATAAAGTAGAGCGAGCCGGTCACCATCAGGACATCTTCACTGCTCAATTGCCGGGCTAGTTGGGCAAAAGACACCTGCCACGGATCGACCATTTTGATCGGGTAACGACTCTTCAGTTCTTCGATTACCGCGCCAAGGTCTGCGCTCGGCCGCTTCGGCCCCGGGCCGGCAAAGTTCGTCACCGTGATGTGCACGTTCGGCAGACTGGCCAATTCACCCAGCATCAATTCGTATTGCTTGTCGGCCAAGATCGCGACCAGCAAGTAGACGTCCCGGTCGGCAAAGTCATCGCGAATCGTCTGGCAGAGGGCCTGGATGCCCGGCAAATTGTGGGCCCCGTCCAAAATCACCAGCGGCTCATCGTTGACAACTTCTAAACGACCTGGCCAACGGCTAGCCAAAAGGGCTTTGACCAGGGCCTGGCGGTCAAACGGCATCCCCCGTTCCTGACAAAAAACTTCTGCCAGGGTAATGGCCACGCCAGCATTTTGAACCTGGTAGTCACCGCCTAGTCCCAGCTGAGCCTTCACATGATGTAACCCGGGGCCATCGTAAAGGATTTGGGCCCGAAAATCATGACCATTAGTTTTGGCCACCTGGTAGTCAATGCCTGGTTGGTAAAGCTGAGCAGCTTGTTCAGCGGCCGTCTGCTTGACCACCTGCAATGCTTCTTTAGGCAGTTGCCCAATGACCATCGGCCGGCCAGCTTTGATAATTCCCGCCTTTTGCCGGGCGATGGCGGCCAAGGTGTTGCCCAACACCTTCATGTGATCGTAACCGACGGTAGTGATCGCCGTCACCACTGGATGCTCAATGACGTTTGTCGAATCAAAGAGCCCACCGATGCCGACTTCCAAGATCACCACGTCCGGTTTCTTGGCGGCAAAATAGCAAAACATGATTGCCGTGTCGATTTCAAACTCCGTCGGTCCGCCCGTCGGCAAGGTCTGGTCCAATTTGTCAACGACCTGGGCAACCCGCCGGGTGTAAGTAACGAGGTCCGCATCGCTGATCGGCTGACCATTGAGCGCAATCCGCTCGTTGAACTTGGTGATGAAGGGCGAAGTGAATGTCCCCACGGACAGCCCCTGCTCCATCAAGATCTGCCGAGTCATCGCCACGACCGATCCCTTGCCGTTCGTTCCCGTGACGTGGATGTAGGTCAGTCCTTGCTGGGGATCGTTCAGTTCTTGCAGAAAGCGGCGCATCCGCTTGAGGGTTGGAATCTTTTTAAATTTCGTCCGCCCGTGGATAAAAGCCAGGGCGTCTTCTACCGTTTGAATTTCTGTCATCATCACGCCTCCATTTGCTTCCAATTATGGCAAAGCCACTGGGCGAATGCAAAACAAAAAAAGACCGGGAAAAATATTTCTCGATCTCAATATCATCTTATAAGTGAAGCAATCCCACTAGTTTAGAATTTACTCTTATCGACACGGCGCTTGTCCAGCCACTTAACCAGGGCTAAGACCGGCAAACCGACAATCACGATTACCACAAAGAGCAGCACTCCCGGGGTGTCATTGAAGACTTCACTGATCAAAACGAAGATCCCCCCGGCCAGGGCCACAATCGGCACAAATGGGTAGAGCGGCGTCTTAAACGGCCGCACAGCCGGATCAGGGTGGCGTTTCCGCAGAATGAAGATCCCGATAAAGGCCAGCGTATAGAAAATGTAAACCGTGAACACACACAGGTCTGACAAGCGGTCCGGATCAAAGAAGCACATCATAATCGCCGCCAATATCAAAATGAACAGCTGGGCGGAAACCGGTTCGTGCGACTTCGGAGTCACATAGCCAAGGATGTGGGAAAATGGCAAGTCGTGGCGCTTGGCCATCGCATAAACGATCCGCGGGAAGGTCATAATTTTGCCGTTGAGGGTCCCCATCATCGAGATGATAATCCCGGCATCCAGCAGCTTGCCACCGATCGGTCCAAAGGCAGCTTTGGACATGTAAGAAGTCGTGTTTTCGCCGAGCCGGTGAATCGTTTCTACTGGCAAGAAGCGAAGTACCCCGTAAGTGATCAGCGTGTAGACGATCAGGACGAAGGTGATCCCCAATACGATCGCCTTGGGCAGTACCTTTTGGGGATTCTTCATTTCACCACCCAGGCTAGCAACTAAGATCCAACCATCGTAACCAAAGAGGGTCGCCAGAATCGCTACCCCGAAGTTGCCAGCATTCTGGTGTACTTCGGCAACCGTTTGTCCCAGGGCGTGCTGGTGGCCGAAGAAAACCCCGAAGATGATGATGGCCGCGATCGGAACCATCTTGGCAATAGTCGTAATAATCGCAAACCAGGCTCCGGCTTGGTTCTGCAAAATATTGATGATCGTAATGATCAGGACCGTGATAATCGCCAAAGGAACCCGCCATTGACTACCCAGGCCGAAAAAGTTGGCCATTAGGATACTCATAAAACCGGCCACCGAAGCGATAATCGCTGGTCCGTAGACAATCACCTGCATCCAGCCGGCCATGAAGCCCATCAGACGGCCATAGATGTTTTCGATATAAACATAAAGCCCCCCCGTGTACGGCATCTGGGCCCCGATTTCGGCCACCGTCAGCCCACCGGCAAGAGTGATGATCCCACCAAGAATCCAGGCTAACAGGGCCATCGTAGATGAACCAGCACTATCCAATACTGATCCTTGTTTGAAGAAGATCCCTGAACCGATCAGGGTCCCCACAACAATTGATAATGCTGATCCAAGACCGAGCGAACGTTTCAGCTCGTGGTCCTCTTGCTGTTTATCCATCATTCTCGCCCCTTTTTAATCAAATTTTAATAAAAAATCCATTTTTTAATTTAACACTAATAGCAACCCGAAGCAAGCCCTTTTTTCGCTCATTCGGTGGATAAGAAAAGCCGGCAGACTTATCCCGCCGGCTTAATTGAATGCCTTTCTCCTCGTCTACAACTCGCTAAAGTACAGCTGGGCCAACTTTTCGTAGTACTTGATCGACTGGTAGTAAACTGCCAGATCACAGTACTCGTTGGACTGGTGTGAACTTGCCGATCCCGGTCCGATCAACACCGTAGTGAAGTCGTTTTCCGCTTGCGAGAACTCGGAACCATCATTGGCCCCACCAGAGCCAACCACCTTCACAGCCTGGTCGAACATCTCATCGTGGACCTGCTGAGCCTGCTGCAGCAGCTTAGAATGTGGGTCGCCGGCCATTGGTTCTTCAGGATAGGAATACTCGATCTTCAGCTGGTGATCTGGTAATTGGTTGCACTTGGCGACCAATCCCTCTAACGCCGTATAGATTTCCTTGTTCGGGTGTTCTGGAATCGTCCGGATGTTGCCCATCACCCAAGCCTCGGAAGGAATTGAATTGACTTGATCCCCGCCGCCGATCTTCGTCACACTGGAAACCTGGTGACCGAGGACCGGGTTTTCAACGTGTTCAAACTGGTCGAGAACCCCCTCCACCTGGTTGACAAAATCGAGAAGGTTGGTAATGGCATTGATCCCCTGATCCGGGTAGGAGCTGTGCACCGACTTGCCCAGGGAAGTGACCTTGTAGTCGATAACGCCCTTCGCAGTGTAAGTCAATTCCTTCATGTCATCACCCGGCTCCGAAATCACCAGGGCGCCGAGGTCGTCGACATAGCCTTCCTTAGTCAGCTGGGCAGCCCCGTATTCACCAGTTTCTTCGCCCACCGTCAGCAGCAGCTTGACCGGTCCCGGCAACGGTGCGGTCCCGTCCAGCATTTCCAGCAGGGCGCACACGATCGCAGCAACCCCACTTTTCATGTCGGCCGCACCCCGACCATAAAGCTTGCCATCTTTGACAGTCGCCTTGAAGGGGTCCGTCTGCCAGTCCGCCAGATTCCCCGTTGCCACCGTGTCCATGTGTCCCGAGAGGCCGAAAACCGGTCCTTGGGCATCCTTAGTCGCAATCACCAGGTTATCACGGCCCGGGGCGAAGGTAACACGCGAAACGTCCACTCGGTCCTTGTATGGTTCGAACAAAGTGGCAATATAGTCTGCGACATCTGCTTCGTGGTCATTGACGGATTTGATATCGATAATATGCTTGAAGATCTCTAATTGTTTTGCTTGATCCATAATGAGCCTACTTTCCGTATTTGTGCTGGAGCTGGATGGCCTTGTTATACATCTTTGTCAAATTGCCGCTCTTCTTTTGCTGGTCGATCACCTTGTTGACCTCTTTCAACAGGGCCTTGTCGTTTTTCCGGACGATGACCCGGTCGGCCGTGTATTTAGCCGGCGTGTAGATCTTCACCTTGGCCAAAGCGTAAGTGTTCGGGTACTTGTGAACGTAGCCCTTGGCGGTGTCCCCGTTGCACATCATCGCTTGAATAGTCCCGTTTTTGACTTCGGTAGCCATCGCGTTGTTCGAGCTTTCAACCACCAACTTTGAATCCTTCAGCTTTGACTTTACCAGTGCTTCCTGGTTTGAACCCTGTTGGGCCCCGACGGACTTACCCTTCAACGAAGCCTTGGTCGTGTACTTATTGAGGTTGCTCTTCTTGATCAAAAGCACGTTGTTTGTTCCCTTGTCTTTGTCGTTGTGGTAGGGCTTGGAGAAAGCGACCGCCTTAGCCCGCGATGGAGTGTAGGTCATCCCTGCTAGGACCACATCAACCTTGTTATTCTTCAGTTCACTGATCAACGATGGGAAGGCAATGTTGACCACTTTGACCTTCACTCCCATGTCCTTAGCGATTTTATTAGCCAGCATCATGTCGAAGCCGACATATTTAGTTTTGCCATTCTGGGTAATCGGAAATTCCATCGGGGCAAAGTCGGCCGACGTTCCAACCACCAGGGTCTTCTTGTCCTTGATCCGTTGTACGCTTTGGTCAGCAGCACTGTACTTCTTCCCACAGCCCGCCAAACCAAATGAGATCGTCAGGAGTGCTGCCGCCCCGACCAATGCTAATTTTTTCAGCTTTTGCCACTTCATAATTATTCCTCCCGCTGAATTAATTTTTATTCAATCATCATGAGCTAAATCCTCATGTATCAGCTGATTATTGCTTTCATCCGTCATAATGGATGCATATATTCATTTGATGTTCCCTATCATAATGCATATTATTGCATTTGACAAGCGAAATACCAATTTTATTCGAAATTTATGAATAATCAACCGTGCTATAATGAAAATACCCTTGGCAGGAGTGGCTCAACGCCACTTAAAAAGGAGGACGCATTTTGGCGTCCTCCTTTTTTGCTAATTCAGTTAAATCCTAATCTTTAACTTTCAGTACTAGGGCCTGGTATGGCTTCAGGTACAGCACGTTGTCACTTTCTTCAAGATCGTCGTAGTTGTTCAAAGCAAGCTCGAGCTGGTCGAATTGCTTGTCGATCGTTGCCAGGTCGTAACGAACCTTTTCCTTAGCAAAGGAAGTGATAACCAGGTAAGTGGCCTTGTCATCAGAACGTTGGTAAGCAAAGATGCTGGAGTCATCGGCCGACAAAAGTTTGAAGTCGCCTTCGATCAAGGTAGCCGTGTTATTGCGCAGCTTCAACAATTTCTTGTAGTAAGCCAGGATTGAGTCCGGATCCTTCTCCGCTTCGGCAGCATTAATCTGCTTGTAGTTGGCATTGACCGTCATCCACGGCTTGCCGGTCGTGAAGCCAGCTTCCTTGCTGTCGTCCCACTGGAATGGTGTCCGCCCATTGTCCCGGGACTTGCGCTGAATGATATCCAAGGCCTCTTCCTTGGAAACGCCCCAGTCCAGCATATGGTTGTAGATCTGGTGAGAGTCAAGGTCGTGGTAATCGTCAATACTCTTAAAGTTGACGTTGGTCATCCCGATTTCGTCACCTTCAAAGATGTACGGTGTTCCCTTTTGCAGGATGTACATCGTAGCAAGCATCTTGGCTGATTCCTTGCGGAAGTGCTTGTCGTCGCCAAAACGGGAAACCAGCCGCGGTTGGTCGTGGTTGCCGAGGTAAAGGGCATTCCAGGCCATCCCCTTCTGCCATTTAGCCAGGGTATCACGCAGGTCGCTCATCTTGAAGCGAACGTTGGAGTATTGGCCAAAGCGCCCAGAGTCAACATCCATGTGTTCAAACTGGAAGACCATTGACAGTTCGTCTGGCCGGATGTACTTGGTGGCTTCCTCAACGGTCGTGTTCGAAGTTTCCCCGACGGTCAGCATGTCGTACTTGGAGAAGACTTCCTTGTTCATCTCCCGCAGGTATTCGTGCAGATGCGGCCCGTTGGATACGCAAGCGAAGACGTTGCCATAGTCACTGCCGGCAGCTTTCGGCAGATCGACAAACGGCCGCCGTTTGGACAGGGAGTTCAGTGAGTCGAGCCGGAAGCCGTCGACCCCTTTCTTGGCCCAGAAAATCATGCAGTCGTAAACCGCCTTGCGTACTTCCGGGTTATCCCAGTTCAGGTCGACTTGCTGCTTGGCAAACATGTGCAGGTAATACTGCTTCCGTTCCGGAACGTATTCCCAGGCTGAGCCACCGAAGACCCCGCCCATGTTAGTCGGGGCACTGCCATCCGGCTTGGGGTCTTCCCAGATGTAGTAATCAGCGTATTTGCCAGTCCGCGACTTCTTTGATTCTTGGAACCACTTGCATTGATCAGAGGTGTGATTAACCACCATGTCCATCAGCAGGTGCATGTGCCGATCGTGGACATCCTTTAAAAGCTGGTCGAAGTCATCCATCGTCCCGTAAATCGGGTTGATCGCCTTGTAGTCAGCCACGTCATAGCCGTTATCGACCATCGGTGATTCGTAAATTGGCGTCAGCCAAAGGGTGTTCACCCCGAGGCTTTGCAAGTAGTCAAGGCGGGACATAATGCCTTTCAGATCACCAATCCCGTCACCGTTGCTGTCTTGAAAACTTTGCGGATAGATCTGGTAAACAACTGCTTTTTTCCACCAATCACTCATTTTATCTTCCTCGTTTCTTATAAGATGACCTGCGCTCGAAAGCGCTTTTCTTAATTGACGATTATAGTATAAGAAACTTTTTCGTATTGTGCAACCGTTTCCACGACAGCCAACACATAAATATAATTTTTTTACTGATTTGTGACCGTTTGGCAACCGTTTGCACAACGGCGATTGCCCATAAAAAACCTTAAATTATATTTATTTAATAATAAAAAGCTACCATAGCCCACCGAGGCACTGGTAGCTTTTTCTTAATTTTTAAAGGAGTGAATAGGAGCTGGCAAGGTCCCGCCGCGGTTAATCATCGCGGCCGGCGAACCATCACCGACGTTCATCACGGGGGCATGGCCAAGCAAACCGCCAAATTCAACGGTGTCGCCGACCTGCTTACCTGGTACCGGGATTACCCGAACGGCCGTCGTTTTAGCGTTGATCATCCCGATCGCCGCTTCATCAGCCATCATCCCACTGATCGTCGCGGCACTGGTATCGCCTGGCACCGCAATCATGTCCAACCCAACTGAACAAACGGCCGTCATTGCTTCGAGTTTATCAAAGTGCAACTGATCATTTTCGACGGCGCGAATCATCCCCGCATCTTCGGAGACCGGAATAAAGGCCCCGGACAACCCGCCGACGTGACTGCAGGCCATAATACCACCCTTTTTGACGGCATCATTGAGCATTGCCAAAGCCGCCGTGGTCCCGTGGGTCCCGACCGTTGACAAGCCGATTTCTTCCAGTACATCCGCGACCGAATCACCAGCGGCTGCCGTTGGTGCCAAGGAGAGGTCAACAATCCCAAAGCGAGTATGCAAACGCTTGGCGGCTTCACTGCCGATCAACTGACCGAGCCGGGTAATCTTAAAAGCCGTCTGCTTGATTGTTTCGGCTACGACATCGATTGACTGTCCTTTCACCTTTTCGAGGGCGGCCTTTACCACGCCAGGGCCCGATACACCGCAATTAATCACCGTATCCGCTTCGCCGACACCGAGAAAGCCCCCCGCCATAAAGGGGTTGTCATCGACGGCATTGCAGAAAGTCACCAACTTCGCGTTACACATATAATCTAACTTGCTGGCGGCAAGCACAATTTCCCCCATCTGTTTGATGGCGTCCATATTAATGCCGGCCTTCGTCGAGCCGACGTTGACCGAAGCGCACACCAAGTCAGTTTCATTTAGCGCTTGAGGTAAAGAATGGATCAACACCTGATCACCACTGCCGTAACCCTTTTGAACGAGGGCAGAAAAACCACCGATAAAGTCTACCCCGACTTCATGAGCTGCCCGATCGAGGGTCCGGGCATATTTCACGTAATCATGGTCGCCAGAAGCAGCGGCGATCATCGCGATCGGCGTCACCTCCACCCGCTTATTCGCGATCTTGATCCCGTATTCCGCTTCCAATTCCTCCCCAACTTGGACGAGGTGCCGGGCCTTGCTCGTAATTTTATCGTAGATTTTTTGACAGGCGCGATCACTGTCACTGTCGGCACAATCAAAGAGAGAAATGCCCATGGTAATTGTCCGCAGGTCCAGTTGTTCATCATTAATCATCCGTAAAGTTTCGCGAATCTTTGCCGTTTCCATCAGGGCTCAGCCTCCTATAGTTGGTGCATAGCGTTATAAAGAGCCTCGTTGCGGACGTTAATATCCACTCCCAGCTTTTGGCCCAGTGCATCGAGCTGACCGACCAGTTGGTTGAAATCTGGTTGGTTCGTCAATTCTACCAGCATCATCATCGTGAAATTGCCATCCATAATTGTTTGGGAAATATCCAGAATGTTGATATCTTTGCTTGCTAGAAAACCACTGACACCGGCGACAATCCCGGGTTTGTCCTTGCCAATCGTCGTTAAAATTGCTTTCATAATGCCCTCCTTCATAAAACCAACTGCGATAAATGTTATCAATAATATACCATGCTTCCCTCCTCAAAATCACTATATTCTCCCGCTCACCATTAACCAAGCTGTATACTAGAGAGTGGTTTGTTTAGAGGAGGATCAATCCAATGCACCAAACAGAAAGTAATCCATCATGGTTTCATGAAACTTACGACGGTGAAGACCGTGACGATGAATGTCGCAACGAACTCAGTATTATTCCCGACCAACATGAGCATCAATTAAACGTCCTATTGACCAATGATGACCGTGAAGGCCACCAATATACCAATACTTTTGCTTTTCAGCACCGCGACGTGGAAAAACTAGCAGCATTTCTCAATGACTGGTTAAAGGAAAACTAGAAAGGAGTTTGGCGGTCCACGAAGCGACCGCCCTGTTAATTATGAAATATCGTTTGCAATCTATCTTGTTTGTTTTTGTTGCTTTTATGCTCGGCTGTAACGAATACATGATTGTCGGTGTCCTCCCTGATATTTCCAGGGAAATTCACGCTTCACTATCGGCACTAGGGTTATTAGTAACTGTTTTTGCCTTAGTCTACGCCATTTCAACCCCGCTTATCACTTCCCTGGCCAATCACTGGCGGCGCCACCATGTCCTGTTAACGTTAATGGTGATCTTCTTTATCGGCAATACCTGGACCGCCCTGTCACACAGCTTTCTTTCCCTGCTCTTATCCCGGATCTTAACTTCCACCGTTGCCGGAGCCATTATTTCCCTCGTTTTAGTAATGGCTAACTATGTCGCTCCCCGCAATAAGCGGGCCAGCCTGCTTTCCTGGGTCTTTGCTGGCTTCAGCATCGCGTCGGTCATTGGGATTCCCATCGGAACCGTGATTTCAACCACCTTTTCCTGGCATGACAGTTTCTGGATGATCACCGTTCTGACGATTTTCGTCTTCCTGGCCTTGATCTGGCTGGTGCCCCGCGACACGCCCCAAGTCAAAAGTTCCTTTACTAAACAGTTCACCCTCTTCAAGGACAGCCGAATCATCATCGGCGTGATCTTCATCGTCACGGTCTGCGCGGCGGATTACAGTATTTACACCTATATCCGGCCACTGATTACCAACGTGATGGGCTTTGACAACACCTGGCTCAACTGGTTGCTCTTCGCCCAAGGGATCGTCTTCATCATCGGCAACAAGTTCGGGGGCTTTGTCGCCGACCACGGCGGAATTAACTCCCTGCCGATCATTTATATTTTCATGACGATTCTCTACCTTGCCCTGGTCCCAATGCTGCATTTCCGCTGGCTGGCGGTTATCATCATCGCCCTGCTCTGCGTTTCCTTCTCTTGTTACGGGGCTTCCACGCAGCTGATGTTCCTCGACATTGCGGAACACAAGTACCCTCAATCGATCGACCTCGCCTCGTCGTTCAACTCGATCTTTGCGAACATCGGGATTTCGCTCGGTTCACTGAGTGCTTCTATGACGGTTAAATTTACCAGCATCGCCAATCTCGGTTTTGTCGGGGCCGCTTACGGGCTCCTCACAACCATCCTGATCATCGTGCTCAGTCGTCACTACCGCAGCGCCAACTAAAGTATAAGCCATTAAAAAAGCCAGCACCGTCGAGTGCTGGCTTTTTGTTTAATCTGCTAACCGGGCTAAGGCGTGGTCGAGAGCCCGCTTATCCGACGCGGTGGCTAATGTAGCTGGCTTAGCGTATTTCTGAGCGTGACGCTGGGCCAGTTCCGTCGTCTTCTTATCAATGCCGTCTTGGCAAATAACCACCAGATCAGCCTGACGAATGGCCGCCTTTAACTTACTGGACGTGACGTTTTGGACCCGGGAAGCATCAAGCCGGTAATAAATTCCGTGGTGGTCGTCAACGGCCGCCTTCAATTCATCATTACGGTCGGGCTTGGCGCTGATCACCAGGGTCTTGCGTTGCTTGAGGTCAAAGTCATCATCGATCACCACCGGCGACGGCTTGCTTGGGGCCGCCGGTTTAGCTTTAGCAGCTTTGCTCTCCTGCTTCTTCCCGCTACTCTGCTTAGCAGATGAGGCAGCAGCAGTTTCTTCATAGACCCAACGAATGGTGCCAGACTTAGCATCCCGCAGAGCGTTGCCGTGGTCATAGTAAGCGTAGTCGACCTCCATCCCCGGTTTCAGGTTGCGGTTGGGATAGTGCTTAGGATTGATCAGAATATTAGCCCCCAATTCCCGATCAAGAATGCTGTCGCCATCACGGGTACTCTCGATCTGCAGCATCTTCGTCCCGTTGACCGCCTTGAGGATGGCGTGATGGATGACGTTGATCGACTGAACCTGCCGCGGCAAATGATCGTCGGTGATCTCCTTGATCTTTGGCAGTTCATTGCTGCTGTGAGGAGCAGCTGTCGCCACAACATCCCCATCATTCAGCTCAAAGGGGAGCTCATGCAGAATACTTTCTGGATAGTACTGGTGGTCGATCATCGCTCCACTGAGCTTGCGGTGGACGATGTAGTGGTGCTGAGCCGCTAGCTCGGCTTCGGTCAGTGGAACCGCCTGGCTGGCATAGTCGCTGGCCGATTGCAAATGGTGTCGCGTCTCCCGGTTCATCTCATCCAATGACTCTGTTGAATGCTGGTCAGCAGCATTGGAGAGGGAGCGGTCTAAGAGAGCGGCAAAATCTCCCCGGACACTGTTCGGCATCGCTTCACTCTTTTCGTGATCAGACTCATTGCTTTCCTTCACCGGGACTGTTGAATCTACTGCCTGCGAGTCACGGCGCTGGCGCATCCGGAAACGATGGCTGCGGTGTTCGTGGCCGCCGACAGCCCGCCCATCATGGTGGGCATTGTGAAAGTCGTGACGGCGACTGTTGTGGGTTGACAGTGGCGTCTCCTCTCGTTCATCAAATGGTTGCAACTGATTTAAGAGACGCAGGATCGTCGTTAAGCTGCGCTGAGTTTGACTCAGGCTAGCCGGATCGCTAGTCGTATGCCGGAGAATTTCCAGTAATTCATGCCGGTAATCATACATGTCGATCATCCTTTCTGTTGAAAATATACACACTCGTTATTAATTGTACCAGTTATTAGAGAGTGTCTATATCAAAAAGCCGGAATAAATCAAAAAAAGACCAGGATCAACCTGATCTTTTCGTCGATTATAATTTCAACATGTTGCGCAAGGCCATCCCAAAGGTCTTCGGTTTCTTCCGCGATTTAACCTTGTGCTCACGAATCCGGTCGCCATTGACGAGGTCCCGGGCATTTTGGTCAAACTCGGCGGCCTTTTCCTTGCCGTACTCCCGCAAGAGCTGCTGATAGGCTTCACCAAGGTGGTTGCCCCGCGGGCCGTCACTGGCGTCGTGCGCATCCGAGCCAAAGAAATAGGCCATCCCGCTGTCAATCAGCTGCCGGCAGGCCGCCCGAGCTTCATCACCATAATAACCGGTGTATGCCGACGCTGACAGCATGATCTTACAGCCGTAATTGGCCCACTTCGTCAGCAACTCCCTTTTTTCCATCAAGTGCGGATTACGTTCGGGGTGGCAAAGGACCGGTGTAATCCCGGCGTTAAAGAGTTCCCCCATCACCTGGTCCGCATCAACGGCGACCGCTTTATCGCTCATTTCCACTAGGAGATAGTGCTTGCCGTCGTCCGCATACAGCAGCGCTTGGTCGCGCAACTTAGTGCTAAGTGTCTCATTCAAACGGTTGACGGAGGCAGGCCAGAGCTTCATGTCAATGTTCTGCTGAGCCAGCACCTTCTTCAGCCCATCACTGACCATCTTGATGCCCTGGTTACTGAAGGAAAAACGATTATCGCCAGCATGGGGAGTCGCTAACAGGGCCGTAACGCCCTGACTGGCGGCCTGTTTGACCATCTCGACCGATTGATCTAGATCCGCCGGCCCGTCATCGATGAGCGGCAAAATATGATTGAGCAGATCCACCGTCACTAATGATCACCCCTCTTTAATAAACGTGTTGCAAAACGTTGCGCCATTCTTCTACCAGGTGGCTTTCGTTATAGCCTTGGGCCGTCTGCAAAGCGCCTTGCGATAGCTGCTGGTACTTCTCATCGTCATTCAGCAACGCCATCGCAGCTTCGGCCAGGCTGTGCGGGTTGCGGGCCTTGACCAGCACGCCGTTTTGCCCATCGCGAACTAAGTTGTCCGCCAGGAAAGGAACATTGTAGGCCACCACCGGCACCCCAGCGGCCATCGCTTCGAGCAGGTTCATTCCGAAGGCTTCGCTGTCAGTCGGGTTGACAAAGAGGCTCACGTCCTTAAAGAAGTCCTCATCAAAAGGAGCGTAAGGCTTAAAGCTGACTTTGCTCTCGAGAGCGAGCTGCTTTACCAAGTCCTTGAGCTTCTTTTCCTCGTCCTGGTTTTCAAAGTAGCCCTGCAACTTCAGGCGGAGGGCCGGACTATGCTTGGCCATGGTGTTGAAGGCCCGCACGAGGTCACCAGTCTTCTTGGTGCTGCCCAGCATCCCCCGGTATGCAATAATTGGCAGGATTTGCTGCTTTTGATGTTCTTGGACCGTCACTTTGACGCAAGAATCAACGGCCGTGACAAACTTTGTGTCCGGCAGATTGCCAGCAAAACGGTCCGCAAAGGTCTGCCGTTCTTCATCAGTTGGAAAGACGATTTGGTCGAAGTGAACCGGGAACTGCTGGTGCGGATCAAACAGCGTCTCCTGCAAAGGTCGCAGGGCCGACTTGACAGCGTGACGTGGGTTTTGCACCGGAATGTCATGGACCACGGCGATCCGGGAAAGTGGGTTCTGGACCGACATTACAAACTGGTCCATGATGCGGCGGTCGGAAATGAAGTTGCCCTTTTGCTGGCGGTTGAGTTCATTCAGGAAGAAACCAAACAGCGCGTCTTCATTGTCAAACATCCAGTTACGGCCATGGTAATCCAACAATTTCCACATCGTCGGCCGGACCTGCCCCTGGATATTCATGTGCGTGACCACCAACGCCGTCGAGCCGTCCCGCCGCAGGAAACGCGAGGTGCCAACCGACCCGTCCAGGTGGTAGCTATCCAAGCGGCTCGGGAACCCCCGGGAGTCCCAGTGTTCCGTAACCACGACGTGCCCCAGGCGGTCAAAGTAGTCAATGCTTCCCACCTTGGTGACCTGGCTCGGCATAAAGTTGATGGTTCCCTTGCGGTTGCCATAGTAGTCAAACTTGGCCTTGTTATTATCGATCCCCTTCAAGTGGTAGGTCTCAAAGGGAAACGATGGCAGGTAGTGAACGTTAAGCGGGCGATTGTCCTCGTCCACCGTGCCCTGGAAGTAATCGTACATGTTGATGACACTGTGCGGGTCAATGTGGTGACTGGCTAGGTTCATCGACAGGGTACTGGAGTAGTCCTTTAAAACCAGCTTAGTGGGAATTCCGTGCCGGTTGAAAGCTGCCAAACGCTCAAATGCCGAGAATTCGGGACCGTTGTTAAAGGTAAAAACGTTGTTGCTAACTAAGTAATTCACAGTCTAGTCCTCCCCTAATTGCTTCTTGGCATCGTCCAGCAATGCTTTCCAGGCTTTCCAAACATTGTCACTGGAGTAACGTTGCGCTGATTCATAAGCGTTCGTGCTCATCGTCTGCAGCAGTTGCGGATCCTTCAGCAACTTGGTGATCCGATCGGCCATCGCTTGTTCGTCATTGTACGGCACGACATAACCATTTTTACCGTCCTGGATAATCGAGTTGGGACCGTAATTGGTGTCATAGGTCACCCCGACCACCCCGTGTGAAATAGCTTCCATGATCGCGAGGTTGAAGCCTTCCATCGTCGACGCCAAGGCGAAGATTTGGGCATGGTCGTAAACTTCCCCGATATCTTCGGAATAGCCCTTGATCGATACAGCATTCGCAATACCACCTTCCTCGGCAGCCTTCTTGATCGCATCCTTTTCTTTTTCGGAGTTGGTGTAGCCCCAGATGTCCAAGCTGACTTCGGGTACTTCCTTGTGGACCAGTGCCAGTGAATGAACGATCCGCGGCATTTGCTTTTCACTCGAAATCCGGGCAGCGATGATCACTCTGCCAAAGGTCCGGTCTTCTTCGCTAATCCGCGGCGCATTCAGGCGCTCATCGGGTACAATTCCCACGGGGATGGTGAAGAGCTTAGCATGCTGCGGGTGGAAACGCTTCTGCACGTCTTCGGTCTGGTTCGGGGTTGCCGAGACGACGGCCGAATAATTGTCGATGTTGTATAAACCGTATTCGTAGTTGTCGTTGAGGATCGAATGCATCTCGTCCTGGGCATCGGCCCCCTGGGAATTGTGCAGGTGGAAGACGGTGTAAGCCGGCCGCTTCAGATCTAGGATGATGTCATCGGCCAGCAGAGACCGGTCCAAAATGAAAATGTTCTTGCCAGTTGCGTTGACATCGTTGAGAAATTTTTGGAAGAATTCTCGCAAGGTATTAAAGGTGAAGATTTTTCCTTGATGGTCCCGTAGCCACCAACCGGTATCAACCAGCTTTTGATGCAGGTCATAGTGGAAGAACTGCTGAATGACCACCTGGCCATCAGCCGCTAGCCATTCCTTGCGTTCGACCTTGTTATCTGGCGAATACCAGTCGATCTCCGACACAAAGCCCCGGCTGTCGTAGTTGTTAACACAGTAAAGGTTGCCATAACCGTCAAACATTTCCGTGCTCATCACCTGTTTATCGTGAGCAGGATCGTAGTTGACCCGCGCCAGGAAATGACCATCCGGCCGGTTTAAGAGGTAACGGACATTGTTGGTCTCGTCCTGGATGGTGATGTTGTCAACCCCGAAGTCGAGGTCATTGACGTGAAGCGTTTGGCGAACGACGTGTTCCCGTCCTTGATAGTAATCAAACATGCTCAGCAGCTGGTCGTCTACTAAACCAGCCGCCGCGGCAACATCGTGCAGGTTGGCACTCCATTCACGAGTGATCAGCTTGGCCGGTGTTTGGTGCTCAGCAAAGAGTTTCATCCGTTTGAGTTCTGCGTGCTCAATACCGGACTTTTTTTCGGGTAGGTTAAAGTTAATAAAATAAATCATTGTAGTCTCCATTAGTCAAAACTCAGTGACGGGCATTCGGGTGGGAAGAGTTAGCCATATCGGCCCGGTACTGTTCACGGGTCATGTGGGAAGGGGCCGTAGACTGTGGCTGAGCTGCTGAGGCTGCTGCACTGTCGTTCATCGAATCCGCCGTGTTTACGCCCATCGCCTTGGTGAGTTTAATAATCGTTTCGGCTTGCTTGCGCATTTTGGCGACTTCTTCTGGATCATATTCATCAATGTCGAAATCTTGCTTAACTTTTGGTGTCTGGGCTTTTTCACTATCCGGATACTGGATCGAAAAGCCAAGGTCTTTTTTTACCATTGCAAACTCCTTTAAAAACATTTTCCTTCCTGAGTATAACACACAGGAACACCGAATCTTTACCCAAAAAAGGCCGCCATACGCATGCATGGCAGCCTCCTTATTATATTAGCTAATATTTATTCTTCAGCGAAGAATTAAGCACGCTTCTTGGACATAACGCCCATGCCAAGCATTGCCGTCAGAGCAGCAACACCCAAGCCAGCAACAGCGGCTTCGTTGGCGTTACCAGTCTGTGGCAGCTTGTTAGCAGTAGCAGCAGCTGGTTGCTTTGCTGAAGTGTTAACTTGTTCCTGCAGTGCCTTGGCCTGGTTCAACAGAGCCAGAGCTTGGTTAGCCAGCTTTTGAGCTTGACTAGCGTTACCAGCCTTCAGAGCAGCTGAAGCTTGGTTCAGCAGGTCCTTAGCTTCTTGGATCAGCTGGTTAATTTCAGCAGTCTTGTCAGTTGATGCGTCAGAACTTGCAGAACTGTTTGCTGAGCTGTTAGCACTGGAGTTAGCAGAACTGTTTGCTGAGCTGTTAGCACTGGAGTTTGCTGAAGAGTTAGCAGAACTGTTGGCACTGGAGTTTGCTGAAGAGTTAGCAGAACTGTTGGCGCTGGAGTTTGCTGAAGAGTTGTTCGTCAGCGCGTTCAGAGCAGCAACGGCTTCGTCGTAGTTAGCTTGGTCCTGCTTCAGTTGATCAACGATTGGTGCAACCAGTTTTTCGTAGTCAGCAGAGTTCTTGACAGCAGCCTGGTGCAGCTTGTTAGCATTCTTAGCATCCTTGATTGCTTGGTTAGCATCGTTGATTGCCTTGATGAATGGTGCAGCAGCATCTTTGTTAGCATCAACCTTGGCTTGTGCCGTAGCCAAACGAGCTTGTTGTTCTGCCAATGCCTTTTGAGCGAGTTTAATGTGGTTTTGAGCAGCCGCCTTTTGGGCATCGTTCTTAGCGTTCTTCAGATCATTTTGTGCATCTGAAAGGACACTTTGACTGTGCTTGATCTTAGCCTGTTCTTCCTTAACCTTGTTGGAATTGCTGATGTAAGAATTGTAAGCGCCGCTCTGCTGAGCCTTGGCAACAGCAGTACTCTTAGCAGACTGAGCCTTGTTGATAGCGTCAGTGTAGTAGCTGTCTTCATGCAGGTAAGCAGCCGTTTCAATGTCTTGCAGGGTCTTCCAAGCAGCATTGGCGTTTGCAGTAGCAGTAGCCAGGGCAGCCTTAGCGTTAACCAGGTCGCTGTTAGCCTTGGCTAATTCGTTTTGTGCCTGAGCAGCAGCACTGTTCTTGGCGATGACATCCTTAGCCATTGCGTCGAAGTCTCGCTTGTCACCATTGCTGTTCCATGCACGCTGACCATTAAGCATTTCCTTGATGAAGCTAACCTTACCGGCAGCTTGCTGGTAAGCAGCGTCCAAGGTCTTGATGTGGTCATGTTTCAACAACTTAGCATAGCTGTCAACCGTCTCCTGAGCAGCCTTCTTAGCACTCTCAGTCTTAGCGTTTGACAGAACTTCGTTGGCGTCAGCCAGGTTCTGCTTGTTAGTGTTATGCTTTACCCATTCAGCTGAAGCAGCGGCAGAAGCAGCGTTAGCTGAGTCAGTAGCGGCTGACAGACGAGCCTGCAGTGATGAAGCAGCGGATGAACCCCACATGTTCCAAGCGCCGTTAGCGTTGGAAGCAGCAGCTGAAGCGTTGTTGTAGTTGTTCTGCGCGTTGTCCTTAGCAACTTGGGCGTTAGATAGGCTCGTGTTAGCAGCGTCTTCGGCGTCGCTAGCAGCAGAAGCACTCTTAACAGCGTCTGAGTATTGTGCAGCAGCAGAAGAACCAGCCTGAGCGGACTTCAGCAGAGCTTGGTCGCTTGCTACAGCAGAGCTGTTTTGGTTAACCGTGTTTTGAGCGTCTGAGATAGCCTGTTCACGTGAAGTAGCACTGCTGTTAGCAGCTGAGTTCTGGTTTTGTTGAGCCAGTAAGGTAGCCTGGTTAGCATCCTGTGGTAAGGTGTTAACATCGGCATGTGCAACTGAAGCACCGCCGGCAAATACTAAACCAGTACCAAGCAGAACGGAAGCAACACCCACGTTCAACTTAGCCAGACCGTACTTAGGCATCTTCTTAGCCTTCCGTACGCGATTCATTTCCTTATTATTGCTAGAAAACATAACAATTTACCTCCTAATAGTAAATAGAAATAATGCGGTAGCTAAACTATTGGCCACTCATATCTTACCCCCCCCCGCCCGTTTTGATCAACCGCTAAGTGAAAGGCTCTGGCCACTTCTCAGATTTCATTTAGTTCTCATTGCCGTTGTTTCGCCCTTTGTGGACTGGTTGTAGCGACGAATTGTTGAAAAATAATTTTAAATTATTTTAATTTTTTGTGAATTTTTAATCTTTTTCAAATCTTTTTTGTTATTCGGCCTATCGCTTGATCTGAATTGTCCGTCAAAATAACCCCGCATCCTCAACAGACACGGGGTTAATTGACTTTAGTTAGCATTCAGTGAAGCGAGACGCTCCTTCGCAGCCGCCAATTTATCTTGCCAGTCTGCCGCCTTCTGCTTTTCAGCAGCGACAACCTTGGCTGGCGCGTTGTTGACGAACTTTTCATTCCCCAGTTTCTTGGCGGAACGGTTCACTTCAGCTTCCAGCTTCTTGATTTCCTTTTGCATCCGGGCGCGTTCTTCATCCATGTCGACCAATTCTTGCATCGGGATGAAGACTTCCGCGTTGGTAATTACCGCACTCATCGCCAAACGCGGTGCCTGCATCGCCTTATCCAGCTTAATTGCGGAGACGTTGCAGAAGCGGTTAATGTAGTCTTCGTTGTCTTTAAAGATCTTTGCGATCTGGTCGTTAGCGGGCTTGATCAGCAATTCCACCGGCTTGGACAGCGGGGCGTTGGCCTCACTCCGGATATTCCGGACGGCGGTGATCAGTTCGATCAGCCGGTCCATCCCCTCTTCGGCCGTAGGGTTAGCGAAGTCGTCATGTTCAACCGGGTAGGCGCTGACCATGATCGACTTGCCCGTATGTGGCATCTCTTGCCAGAGTTCCTCACTGACAAACGGCATCACGGGGTGGATCAGGCGCAGGGTCTGGTCGAGGACGTAGCAAAGAATGTCACGAGTGGCAGTCTTTTCTTCAGCCGTCCCGTTATTCAGGGTTTCCTTGGTCAGCTCAATGTACCAGTCACAGAAATCATTCCAAATGAAGTTGTACATTGCCCGGCCGGCTTCACCAAACTCGAACTTCTCCAACTGGGTGTTGACCTGCTTGACCGTCGCGTTGAGTTTTGACAAAATCCAGCGATCGGACAAGTTCCACTTGGTTTCGTCCGGCAGTTCCGGCTTGGTTTGATCGTCGAGGTTCATGATCACGTAACGGCTGGCGTTCCAGATCTTGTTGATGAAGTTCCAGGCAGCATCCATCTTCTTGTAGGAGAAACGAATGTCTTGCCCTGGCGTCGAACCGGAAATCAGGAACCAGCGCAGAGCATCGACCCCGTACTTCTTGATCACGTCCATCGGGTCAATCCCGTTGCCTAGTGACTTGGACATCTTCCGTCCCTGTTCGTCCCGGATCAGCCCGTGCAAGATGACGTTTCTAAACGGGGCCTTGCCGGTGAATTCCAGACTCTGGAAGATCATCCGGGCAACCCAGAAGAAGATGATGTCGTAGCCGGTGACCAGGGTCGTGGTCGGGAAGTAGCGCTTGAAATCGGCGGCATCGGTGTCCGGCCAGCCCATCGTCGAGAATGGCCAGAGGGCACTGGAGAACCAAGTATCAAGGACATCGGGGTCGCGAGTCCAGTTCTCTTCGTCCTTTGGAGCTTCCATGCCGACGTAAACTTCGCCGGTCTTCTTATGATACCAGGCCGGAATCCGGTGGCCCCACCAAAGTTGCCGGGAAATAACCCAGTCATGGCAGTTTTCCATCCACTGCTTGAAGGTATGTTCGAAACGCTTTGGAACGAAGTTGATGGCGTCGTCACCATCCTGGTTCTTCAGTGCGGCCTCGGCCAGCGGCTTCATCTTAACGAACCACTGGGTGGATAAGCGAGCTTCGACCTGCACGCCAGTCCGCTGCGAGTGGCCAACGGAGTGGACGATCGGGTCCACTTTCAGGAGGTAGCCTTCCTTCTTCAAGTCGGCAACGATGGCCTTGCGGGCCTCAAAACGGTCCATCCCCTCGTACTTACCGCCATTTTCGTTCAAGCTGGCATCTTCGTTGAAGGTGTTCAACTCCGGCAGGTTGTGACGCTTGCCGACCAGGAAGTCATTCGGATCGTGGGCTGGCGTGATCTTAACCATCCCGGTCCCGAAGTCGGTCTTCACGTAGTCGTCAGCGATAATTTCCACTTCCCGGTTGACCAACGGCACCTTGATGTGCTTGCCGACGAGCGCCTTGTAGCGTTCATCGTGCGGGTTAACAGCCACAGCTTCGTCACCGAACATCGTTTCTGGCCGGGTCGTTGCAATTTCGATGTAATCCTTGCCATTGAAAGTCGTGCCATCGGTGAACGGGTACTTGACGTGGTAGAAGGCCCCCTTGTCGTCCTTGTGTTCCACTTCGATGTCAGACAGGGCGGTCCGGGCCTGTGGGTCCCAGTTGATGATGTAAGTTGCCCGGTAGATCAGACCCTTCTTGTAGAGGTCGACGAAGACCTTGCGAACGGCCTTGTTCAGTCCCTTATCCAGGGTAAAGCGTTCCCGGTCGTAGTCGACGGAAATGCCCATCTTGGCCCATTGTTGGTGGATGATATCAGCATATTCGTCCTTCCAGTCCCAGACCTGTTTGATAAACTTCTCCCGGCCCAGGTCATAACGGGAAATGCCGTCCTGGCGTAAGCGAGCCTCAACCTTCGCCTGGGTCGCAATCCCGGCATGGTCCATCCCCGGAACCCAGAGGGTGTCATAACCCTGCATCCGCTTCCGTCGGATGATGATGTCTTGCAGGGTGGTGTCCCAGGCATGACCCAGGTGCAGCTTCCCGGTGACGTTCGGCGGTGGAATCACGATCGAATACGGGTGGGCCTTTTTGTCACCACTCGGCTTGAAGAAGCCGTTGTCGATCCACCATTGGTAGCGGCCCTTTTCCACTGCTGTCGGGTCGTACTTGGTGGACATTTGCTTTTTTTCTACCATAAAATAACCTCCTCACTGCCAAATGACTCCAGCGCTGGGCCAAAGAAAAAGCCCGTCCTAAAACATAGGACGAGCTTGCTCGCGGTACCACCTAACTTAGGCCTTCCGGGCCCCACTTAAGTCACTTGTTAACGAAGCAGAATCTCCGGATCCGCCTACCTTTTTCAGCGGATCAGCTCGCGAGCTACTTTCCGAGCCAATTGCCGGCACCCCTTTCACTCCTTGGGTACTCGCTGAAACGGCAGCTTGGTCGTACTCTCTCGGTCGTTGCTTGATTGAAATTAGTGTACTTGCTTTTTCTTCGAGCGTCAAGGCTTAGAGCAACTTTTTCAAAGCGTTCAACGCTGCCAGGTAATCCGGTTCATCGGTTTCTTCCGGTACTAATTGTTCATAACGGATTTTGCCATCCGCATCCATAATGAAGATCGACCGGGCCAAGTTGCCAGTATCCGGAATCAGCACCTTCAGGGCGTAACCAAAGGACTGTTCAGCGTCCGATAAGAGACGGATATTATCCAGACCCTGGGCAGCGCACCAGCCGCGTTGTTCGGCCACCGTGTTGGTAGAGACGGTAATGAAGTTGACCTGCGGATAATCCTCCATCGCCCGGTTGAACTTGCGGGTCTGAATGCTGCAGACGTCTGTATTGATGTCCGGGACGACGCTAAACAGCGTTACCTTACCGAACAATTCCCGGGTCTTCACCCGTTGATTCGTCTTATCGAACAATTTAAAGTGTGGGATATCAACGCCGACCTTCGGCAAATCCCCCACCAACTGGTATGGCTTTCCTTCAATGGTTACTTGCACAACGAACGCTCCTTTCAAAAATTCCTGGGCAACGGTCTTATCGCCGCCAACCCGACGCTAGGTTAGGTTCTAGAATAACACAGATTGACGCAGTTGAAAGTCCCTGAAAACGTTTTTTACAATAATTCGGCAAAAACATCCTCATTTTGGTTGAGGAACTCGTCGCCGGGATGGATTGTCGTGATCTTGATGCCTGCCAGAGCACGCTCCATCAAACCGTGAACGTCGATCAAGTCCTCACACTCCCGGGCCCGGTCAACCCGCGGCTTCGTCTTCGGACGCGGCGGGGTAAAGACCGTGCAGCAGTCTTCATAAGGTAAGATCGAAAGATCATAGGTATCCAGATCTTTGGCGATCTTGATGATTTCGTTCTTATCATAGCTGAGGACCGGGCGCAAAACCGGCAAGGTCGTGACGTCCTCGATGGCCCGCATCGACTGCATCGTCTGTGAAGCCACCTGACCGAGAGATTCGCCGTTGAAGATGGCTAGACCGCGCCGCCGGTGAGCCAGTGCCACTGCCAAGCGCAACATCATCCGCCGCTGAACCGTCATTAGATAGCCCTCCGGCACCTTTTCCTTGATGTCCTCCTGGCTCTCGGTAAAGGGCACTTGGATGAATTTAATCGAACCACAGTACTGGGCCAAGCGCGCCGTCAGTTCCTTAGCCTTGGCGAGAGCCTGCTCCGAGGTGTAAGGCGGACTGTAGAAGTGGACCATCTCCAGGGAGACGCCCCGCTTCATCGCCAAGTAGGCCGCCACGGGAGAATCGATGCCGCCGGAGAGCATCATCATCCCCTTGCCCGCGGTCCCAACCGGCAGACCGCCAGCACCCGGAATCGTCTCGCAGGAGAGATAAATACCATCACGCCGAATTTCCACCCGCATTTCCAGATCCGGGTGGTGGACGTCAACCGATAGCTGGTCAAAGTGATCCAGCAGGTCACCGCCTAGCCGGTCGTTCATCGTAAAGGTATCGATTGGGAATTTCTTGTCAGCCCGCCGGGTTTGAATCTTAAAGGTCGTCGGTTGCTTGACCAGGGCCGCCATCATCTCCTCGGCCGCGGCAGCCACCGCCGCAAAATCGCGGTCGACCTTCAAAACCGGTGAAAAACTTTGAATGCCAAAGACGTTTTTCAACCGCTGCATGACGGCTTCATAGTCGTCACCATTCAAAACAATGTGGGTTCGGGCAGGACCGGGGTGAATCTCGAGGTCGCTAAAATCGTGGAGGGCGGCCCGGATGTTGCTGCCGAGACGGTCAATGAAGGACTTGCGGTTGCGGCCCTTGGTTGACAACTCCCCGTAGCGAACCATGATTTCATCATAGTGCATGAAAGTAGAAGTCTCCTTTCTCCTTAATCAATAATCTTCTTGAAGCCAGCGTAGAGTTCGTCGAAGACGCGGTTAAATTCATCAGCCTCTGCCAGGGTATTCTGGTCGCCCAGACTAATCCGCACCGCGCTAGTAGCAATCTCGTCCGGCACCTTCATTGCGGCCAGCGTACCAGCTTCGACGTGTTTCTTTGATGAACAGGCACTGGTCGTTGAGATATAAATGTCGTGTTCTTCAAAGGCATGGACGATCGTCTCACCGCGGACGCCGGCGATCGCGAAGGTCAGGATGTGCGGCGCAAAGCCCTGATCGTGACCGTCGCCGGAAATAACGTGGACGTGTGGCAGATCTTTGATATGGTCATAGATCCGCTGCTTGATCTGCCGTTCCTGCTGGCAAGCGGCTGCTTCCCCATCCTTGACTAGCCGCAAGGCCCGGGCCATCGCAACGTCACCCGGCGTGTTCTCCGTGCCGCTGCGCATGCCACGTTCCTGACCGCCACCGTTCACCAGGGGCGCGATTTTGCGGCCGGCACGGGCGTAAACGAAGCCGGTACCCCGCGGAGCGTGGAACTTGTGGCCGGAGAAAGTAGCAAAATCAACCCGTGGCCCAAAGACCATCGAATCTAACTGCTTGCCGACCGCCTGCACTGCGTCAACCATAAAGTGAATTTTCGGGTACTTTTCCAGGACCTTGCCAATCTCATTAATCGGTTGAATCGTACCGATTTCGTTGTTAACTGCCATGATCGACACCAAAATCGTGTCGGGACGAATGGCCCGGGCCACATCGTCGGGGCTGACCCGCCCCTTTGAATCGACCGGCAAGTAGGTGACCTCAAAACCAAGTTCTTCCAGCTGGTGCATCGCATTCATCACCGCCCCATGTTCGACACTTGACGTGATAATGTGCTTGCCGAATTCGTGCTTGGCGATGGCGGTGCCTTTGATCACCCAGTTATCGCCTTCCGAACCGCCGCTGGTGAAGATGATTTCCGCTGGTTTAACGCCGCACAGGGACGCAATCTGCTGTCGTGACTGTTCCAGGAGATGCCAAGCCTGTTCACCAAACTGGTGAAGGCTCGACGGGTTGCCCCAGATCTTCTGCGAAACCTGGTCATAACTCTTTAAAGCCGACGGATCAATTTTCGTCGTCGCACTGTTATCAAAGTAAATCATTGAATTTCTCCTCGTTTCGATTAAAGAAGGGGCGTTGCATCGCACCACGCCCCTTTTTGCCTCATTATAACAACATTACTTACTTTAGGGAAGTGAAGGCTAACCTTCCCCATTGATATCCCGGTAGTAGCCGTCCTCAAGTCGTTTGTAGGCTCCCGGCTCCGCCACTTCCAGTGCCGTTGCGATCTTCTCGAGCGCTTCTTGGTACTGGTACTTGCTGTAAAGCTGCTGCGACTCGTCAATGGCCTTAGCGACAGCGGCATTTTGTTCAGCCAGCCGGTTAGCGTACTGAATCAGACGGCCCGTCAGCTCAGCACTGTCGCGGAGGTCGTCGGTCTTATCCTCCAGGGTTTGGAGATCGGATTGAACCATCAGCAGTTGCTTGGTAATGTCGTCCATGTTGATCTTAGGCTTGTTGATATCCTTATCCAGCCGCGAAATTTCGTCGCTGACCAGGAAGAAGTAGTCCATGTAGGACTTATCAATTCCTGGCAGGTTCAGGTTCTCCACCCGCCGCTTGATTGTCCGGATTTTGGTAACGAACTTGGTAACGGCTTTGCGGGTCCGCCGTTCGTCGTCACGCATCGTTGCCACCTGGTCGTTGAGCTTTTCCTGCTGGCTTTCGATCTGATCGAGGGTCGCCTTGGCTTGCTTGGCCTGGGCTAGTACTTGACTGTCGACCGCTTCCTTGCCGTTGACGGCGGCAGTCGTCTGGTGATATTCGTCGGCCAGCTGCTGAAGCTGCTCATCCAGTTCACGGGTATGGGCCATTTCATCGTGGTTAAGGGTGTAGGATTGGCTGAGGCGATTAAGCAGGTCCAGCAAGGTGTCATTCTGCTTGTGGGCGTGTTCGAGATGCTGGCCCCACTTCTTTAGGGCGTCATGGACGTGCGGCCGAGCATCGAGTTCGCGCTGCATGATGTCATAATAATGTTCGATCTGCTTGGTAAGTTCTTGGTTGGTGTGGGCAACATCGGTCAATTCTAACCGGTTCAGCTGTTGTTTGGCGAGTGTCAGCTGCTCCTGCAGACGGTCGACTTTTTGATCGATCGCTTCTTCTACGAAGTGATAGCCCTGCTCATGGAGCTGCTGATAGCCCCCTGCCAATTCTTTGAGCTGATCCGGATAAACCGTCAGCAACGGCTTATACAAAGGCGGAATTTTCTTCAACAAGTCCTGAAAGGTGGCGAGGGACGTTTGCAGCTGGCTCAGGTTCTGCTCAGCTGCTGCATAGTCGCCACTGTGAACGAGTTGGACGAAACTTTGGTAGTCTGCCTTGAGGGTTGTCAATTGTTTCTCTAGGGCGCTCAAACTGTCGCCATAAAGGTAACCGTCGTCTTCCAGCTTATTATCGGCCGTCTGCAACTCCTTGTTGAGACTCGCAACGGCTTCTTGCTGGGCTGTCTGCTGGTCGCGGATCTGCTTGATCTGCAGCTTAATTCGAGCAGCTGTTTGGTTGATTTTCGAAGCCGCCTGCTGTAGATCGCTCAGCTGCTTGCCAATGGTGAAGACCCGGATGCCGTGCAGGTTGCTTTCCAGTTGGACAACCTGTTTGCGGACCGCCTGCAATGAGTCTTTCACTTGCTGGTCATACTGTTGGTGAAGCCGCTCCGCTTCTTTTTTGGAATCGCCACTGAGCTCCATTTCATCCAATTTTGCCAACTCTTCGTCAATCTTTTGTGTGGCTAGCTGCTCGTGCAGGTGTTTGGCCTGACGGATAGTCGTCAATGCGCGCCGCTGCATGACGTAGATCACCACCAAAATAATAATAACCAGTACTAAGACCCCAACAACAACCTGAAACATGTAAAATCCCACCCTAAAGTAAATTATCACCCAAAATTATAGCATAAGAAGCCCCACTAATTATGAACATTCTAATAATAATTCCGACAAAAGCCGGGGCAAAACGTTGACACGCTCCTGGTCATTGCTGTATGATGATACGCGTGTAAAATAATTGCAGCGGTGAGTGGTAAGCTCGTCAACAGATTGGTGCCGCATGGTGTTTTCAGTAACCGATGCTGCAAAGGTGAAAAATTCAAATCAACCTGCACGAATACCAAACTCACAATCGGATTATTTTACTCCAAACTATTTTATTGGAGGAACATTAATATGTCTCGTTATACTGGTCCAAGTTGGCGTGTATCTCGTCGTCTTGGCATCTCACTGTCTGGTACTGGTAAGGAATTGGCTCGTCGTCCATACGCTCCTGGTGACCATGGTCGCGACCGTCATGGCAAGATGTCAGAATACGGCACCCAACTTCGGGAAAAGCAAAAGGTTCGGATGATGTACGGCATGACTGAACGTCAATTTGCCAACCTCTTCGTTCGTGCCGGCAAGATCAAGGAAGGCACCCACGGTGATAACTTCCTGATCCTCCTCGAACGTCGGCTTGACAACATGGTTTACCGTTTGGGCTTGGCAACGACGCGTCGTCAGGCTCGTCAGCTGGTAAACCACGGTCACATCACCGTTGATGGCAAGCGCGTTGACATTCCTTCATACGAAGTGAAGATTGGCCAAATCATCGCCGTTCGTGACAAGTCCAAGAAGTTGGACGTGATCACCAACGCCGTTGAATCAGTTGTTTCCCGTCCGTCATACGTTGAATTCGACGCTGACAAGCTGGAAGGCAAGCTGGTTCGTCTGCCAGAACGTGACGACCTCGATGCTGACATCGATGAATCACTGATCGTTGAATACTACAACAAGTAATTTTTACTCGTTGTCATTCACAAATCCCGTGGAGTCTTCCATGGGATTTTTTATTTTCGACATATCACCCAAGATGTGATGAGAGGAGGATGAGCAAATGACCGAAGAAAATAACGTCCAAGACCGTCTCAAGCAAGGAATCTACGGCCAACGCAAAATCAATCCCGACGAACAGCGTCATTACCTCGGTACCTTTCGCGAACGCGTCTACGTCACCATCAGCTGTCAAGAAATCAAAGAGCGTTCCTGGATCAACCAGCTACAGCAAGAATTCCAGGCCCACCCGCAGGCAACCCTCTTCATTAACAATAACCTCAACCACGACCTGGTCCATCCTTACATGCTGGCAGCCAGCAAAGCCAACGTCCATTTCACCTTGAAAAGTGATCCGGAATTCCGCACTGATCCAGATAAACTAGCGATCGTCTATGCCGCCGCAGATGCCGTCTACCAAAGTCCCGTCGATATTTCCCAACGCTATCCGGATTCAGCCGCCCCAGAACCCAAAACGGCAGCCAAGAAGCCACATAAACATGGTTTCTTCCACTTGTTCAAACACTAAGGAGGTGTTAATTTGCCACAACCACTAGCCTTTCGGATGCGGCCGCGCAGCCTCGACGAGGTGGTCGGCCAACGCCACCTTGTCGCCCCTGGCAAGATTATCTACCGGATGGTCAAAGCCCACATGCTGTCATCGATGATCCTCTATGGACCACCGGGGACTGGCAAAACCAGCATTGCCAGCGCCATCGCCGGATCAACCAAGTATGGCCTGCGAATGCTCAACGCCGCTACCGATAGCAAGAAGGACCTACAAATCGTGGCAGAGGAAGCCAAGATGAGCGGCACGATGATTCTCCTGCTCGACGAAATCCACCGCCTTGACAAGACCAAGCAGGATTTCCTCCTCCCCCACCTCGAAAGCGGCCGGATCATCCTGATCGGGGCAACAACCGAAAACCCCTACATCGCCATCAACCCAGCGATCCGGAGCCGGACACAGATCTTCCCGGTCTACCCCCTCAGCGAACAAGACATTGCCACCGCTATCGACCGGGCAATGAGCGATAAAAAGCGGGGCCTCGGCGAGATGAAGCTCGCTTTGGATAACGATGCTAAAAAGCTCCTCTGCCGGGCAACCAATGGCGACCTGCGTTCCGCCCTCAACGGTCTAGAATTAGCCGCCCGCTCGACGGATCCGGATGATGACGGGACAATCCACTTGACGGTGCCGGTGATCCAGGAAAGCATCCAGAAAAAAACTTTAGCGGCCGACGCTGACGGTGACGCCCACTACGACATCATCTCAGCTTTCCAGAAGTCAATTCGCGGTTCGGACACTGATGCCGCCCTCCACTACTTGGCCCGCCTGATCGAGGCCGGCGATCTCACTAGCATCGCGCGACGACTGATGGTAATCGCCTACGAAGACGTCGGTCTCGCCAACATGCCAGCGGCTCAGCGTGCCGTCACAGCAGTCCAGGCGGCCCAGCAACTGGGATTCCCGGAAGCACGGATTCCCCTGGCCGACGCCGTCATTGAGCTCTGTCTCTCGCCAAAATCCAATTCGGGAATCATGGCGATTGACCGCGCTATCAAACAAATCCGGCAGGGCAATTACGGTGAAGTCCCTGACCATCTCAAGGATGCTCACTATAAGGGGGCTCACAAATTGGGACATGGCCTTAACTACCAGTACCCACACGATTTTCCCCAAGATTGGGTGGCCCAACAATATCTCCCCGATAAGATCCAACACGCCCACTACTTCCGGCCAAAGGGCAACGGAACCTTTGAGGCCAGCTATCGCAATCAGTACGAGCGGCTCAAACGGGCGCAAGAACAGGGGCTCGCTAAAAAACGCCATTAATCTGGCCTAATACAGGCGACTTGATTGTAATTCTTCGCAAAACCTGCTAGCATAATTAATAGAAATTCTGTTGTGTACGCGTTGTCTAAACGCAGGTTTGCCTTACAGTCTTATTATATTGGGACTAGTGCATCGCTTTGCGGACAACATGCCTTTTCACTTGGTAGTTGAAAGCTCTGCGGCCGTGCCCCACCTGTTTCACATACAGGTCAACACTGAATGACAATTAACGGCACGAACGGAGTTTCGCCCTGGGTTTTACCTGGGGCTTTTTTAGTTCTTGAGAATTTACAATTCAAGTGCAACATAAATTAAAAAAATAACCCATAACGGGTAGAATTAGTTTAATAACCAAATCAAACTAATCGAGGTAATCCGTTATGAGCTATATACATCTTACTATAAAAGAACGCGAAATGCTTATGTG